>JAGLDB010000007.1 GCA_023145935.1 Candidatus Sabulitectum sp.
CAGGCAGGCACATGGGTCCCATGCGTCCGCAGCAGATCATTACATTTTCATTGTTCTCGATAACATCTTTGAAATCGGCATCGGTTTCTGTGTGCTGCAAATTCGTTCTCAACATTTCTTCATCTCCTTTAGAATATACTGGTAATTGTTCATATCCTGAAGTATCATATGACGAGTTCGTCAATTGTCAAGTGGTTCCACAAAGAATTGCAACGCTTTACTATACAAGAGATGCAAACTTTTTGAATGGAATTTCACCAAGCCGATGGTTTTTGCTGAACCCATCACCGGTACTGATGCCAGTCACATTGGCAATTCTGATAACAGCATCAAAATGCCTGGTGAGAATACTACTATTCTTAGGGATTTAACAGTTTTGTCACTCAGGCTGTTCTTGGTCATGCGCGTGCTTCTTTCATTGTTTTATTGTAAGATGGAATATAGTTCTGAAAGATGGTGAACATAAGAATCCCCCCGGCTGACGCCGGAGGGATTTTTCTGCCAGCTGAGGTTTTTATCAGCCGCCGTGTTTTTTCACCAGCTCAATAACATCCGGGAAGTCCATTCCCAGCTCTTTGAGTTTGGCAACGGTTGGAACACCATCATTGGTCCAGCCACGGCGTGCATAAACTGCATCAAGAAGCTTTTCATATCTGTCTTCGCGGTACACACGCATGGCCGCAACTTTTTCCGTTGTGGACATGTTCTCCGGGTTGATGCCAGCCTCGTCTTTGAGTTGAGTATCGTAGCGCTCTATACGGCTTTCATATTCTGTGTTTGTCACCGGGCCTGCTGAACGGTAGGGGATAACATCATGTGCTCTTCTGCCGAATCCCATTTTCAGATTGAATACACGCTGGAAGTTGTAAACCCTTTCACTCATGACTATCAGACTGTCCATGGTTTGCGGTCTTCCTGTAACACCCTCGAAGAGCTCGCAGTAACCCTGAACATGCCCTGGAACCTTGGCAGGCTCACTTGTTTCTGCATTGTCGGCAGGCTCTATATCGTTCCATGGAAGCTTGCAGAGACCGCATAGACCGAACCATGTACGCCACATTGGGAAGTAGTGAAGAGCCTCAGCTTTGTCGTCAAAGGTGGGGATCTGTTTGTTCACCATGTCCATGAATATCAGCCAGGCTTCGTCATGCTGGGCACCCTTTAGTGCTATACCATAACCACCCTGCTGTGCAAGGGATTCCTTGGTGACATACTCGGAGTATTCCATTCCCTTTGATTCCATACCGATGTCCTGCACGAAAGCAGGGTCAGCACCGAAATTTTCCACGAAGTACTTCTTCATGTAACGGATACCCTTGCCTGTGATGAGGCCAAAACCTTCACCACGACCCATCTGGTGGAGAAGTTCCATTGCGGCCTCCCAGTTGCCGAAACGAAGATCCAGCCCGCCTGTTTTCTCCAGGTCAAGGATTCCAGCTTCAAAGCACTCCATTACAAAAGCTGTGCCGGTGGCGTAACTGATAGTGTCCAGACCGTAGGTATCGCAGTAGAAGTTGTATTCAATAGGGAAGTGTGGGTCGAATACGCCCATATTGGAGGATCCGCCTACTGTTTCGTACTCGGGGCCATCAACAAGCACTTTCTCACCTTTGTATGGACCTGTTTTCAGTTGAAAGTCCTCGGCAGCCTTGGCGCATGCCACGGTGCAGCCAATGTAGCACCCATCAGGAACACCCTGTGTGATGTACTTATCTATGAACACTTTGCTATCTATGTATTTTGTGTCGGGGTGTGAACCGAACTGGTAGTTCTTAACAGGAAGAAGATCGTAGGCATCCATGATCTCGGTGAGGTGTGCGGTACCGATTCCCCTCATGTTGCACTGCTCGGTATCCATAAGTATCATTTCTTTTGTAACCCTCATACCCGCTTTCCGGATCATTTCCTGATCGTGGGGGCGGTTCGGATCTTTCGTCATGGTAATGGCGCCGGTGGGACAGATCTCCGCACAGGCCCCGCAGGCGGCACAGTGGGTTTGAAGGGTGTTGTAGGGCATCATTACAGATCTGCCTTCACCGCGGTCGGCGAAGTTGATGATGTTTTCCCAGATACCCTGACTGCATATTCTTGTGCAGAGGCCGCAGAGAATACAGGCGTTGGGATTGAAATCCACATGTGGATGATCGTATCCCGGATGAGATGCAC
Organism: Candidatus Sabulitectum sp.; assembly: GCA_023145935.1. Next base: position 2,167 of record JAGLDB010000007.1, read on the forward strand.
CGTGGAACTTCGCCATATCCTGAATTATCTTAACTTCCGGCCATCGGGACAACATCATAGAAAGGATGTTTTTTCTGTTGCTTTTAACTCGGTCATTCTTTGTATCTACCGAGCAGTCTTTCCTCACCGGGTAGTTACAACTGGTAACCATCTTCGATTTTCCACCCTCGTTGACTTCAACGGTGCAGAGTCTGCACGCTCCGTAGGGTTCTACAAGCTCGTTGTGGCACAGGGTTGGTATGTGAATGTTCAGTTTTTCTGCTGCTTCAAGGATGGTTGTTTCCGGAGTTACCTGAACTTCACGACCGTCTATTGTTACGGTGATCATGTCAGCCATTATTTCACCTCCACTGCATTGAAGTTGCAGACGTCATGGCAAATACCGCATTTGATGCACTTTTCCTGGTCGATCACATGCACTTCTTTTCTTGAGCCACTGATTGCATTAACAGGGCACTTGATGGCACAGAGTGTACACCCTGTACAGTTGTCGGGGTTGATCGTGTATTTTATCAGATCGTGACACTGGCCGGCAGGGCATGTGTGGTCTTTGATGTGTGCTTCATACTCGTCTCTGAAGTACCTTATAGTACTTATCACCGAGTTTGGAGCATCCTTGCCCAGAGCGCAGAGGCAGCTGTCGTTCATGGTCGCGCCGTAGCTTTCAAGAAGCTCTATATCACCTTCTCTTCCCTTTCCTTCGGTAATTCTTCCAAGAATCTGGCCCAGGGCAACAAGACCCTCACGACATGGTGTGCATTTACCGCAGCTTTCACCTTTCAGAAAGTCGATAAAGTACTTTGCTATCTGGACCATGCAGGTTCCCTCATCCATAACAACCATGCCGCCGGAACCCATCATGGAACCCTCTGCGGTAAGGCTGTCGAAGTCTACAGGAAGATCAAGCTTCTCTTCGGGAATAACTCCTCCGGATGGACCGCCTGTTTGAACACCTTTGAAGGCTTTACCATCGGGAATTCCTCCACCTATGTCGTAGATGATCTCACGCAGTGTGATACCCATTGGCACTTCAACCAGGCCGATGTTCACGATGTCACCAACAAGGCTGAAAACCTTTGTACCAGAGCATCCACCCCAGGGGTTTTCAGATACATCTCCTGTGCCTATTGCCGCAAACCACTCTGAACCCTTTTCCATGATCAGAGACACATTGGCCCATGTTTCCACGTTGTTCAGAACTGTTGGCCCGTCTTTGTATCCCTTTTCAACAGAGCGTACGTATTTTGCCCTGGGTTCACCTGGAAGACCGGCCATGGAAGCCATGAGTGCACTGGATTCTCCGCACACAAATGCACCGGCACCTCTGTGTATAACTATGTCAAAATTGAAATCTGTTCCGAAGATATTTTTCCCCAGAAGACCCTTTTCGCGAGCTTGCAGCAGGGCAACCTCAAGCCTGTGCATGGCAAGGGGGTATTCCTTGCGCATGTAAACAAAACCCTCCTCTGCTCCAATGGCATAGGCGCCTGCCATCATGCCCTCTATCACTGCATGAGGGTCTGCTTCCACTATTGATCTGTCCATGAATGCACCGGGGTCACCCTCGTCTGCATTACAGACAACAACAGGTTTCGTCTGTGATTTTTCTGCGGCCTCAACGCAACTCTGCCACTTTATTCCCGTTGGGAAGCCACCTCCGCCACGACCACGGAGCCCACTTTTGATCATTGTCTGAACAGCTTCGGCAGGGCTTGTATTTTTGAGTACTCTGTGGATGGCCTGATACCCACCAAGCCTTATGTAGTCTTCGATAGATTCGGGATTGAGCATCCCCCTGTGTCGCAGTGCGAGGAGTTTCTGCTTCCCGAAGAAAGGTATATCTTTCATTCTGGGTATAGCCGTACCATCCAGCTGGTACATTAGTCTTTCAACAGGTTTTCCACCCTCAAGGTGATTCTCGATTATGTCGCCCAGGTCTTCGACGGCCAATTTCTGGTAGAAGATACCTTCAGGCTGAACAACCATTATTGGACCCTGGGCACAGAATCCGTTACATCCAGTTGGAACAACAAGATACTTCTTTTCCAGACCTCTTTTGATGAGTTCTTTTTTCAAAGAGTCGATCAGTGGGAGAGATTTGTTGGCTACACATGCAGTTCCGGCACAAACCATCAGAGCTGACTTGTATGAATCGTACTCTATGGAGGCTGAACGCTGTATGGATCTTAATTTATCTATGTTCATGTCAGCCCTCCTCACTGTATTTTTTTACGATTTCAGAGGCCATTGAAGGGGACACCCCTCCGATCACATCATCACCTACAACAACAACCGGAGCAAGCCCGCAGGCACCCACGCAACGAACTTCAGAAAGGGTGAACATTTTGTCAGCTGTTGTTTCTCCGCTTTTTATGTTCAGTTCACGCTCGAAAGCTGCAAGTACATCAGGAGCACCCTTTACGTAACAAGCAGTACCGGTGCAGACCTGAATTTCCTGCCTGCCTTTTTGCTCAAGACTGAAAGCCTTGTAAAAGGTTGCAATGTGAAAGAGAACACCCCTTGGTTTACCCGTTCGTTCAGCAACGCGGTTCAGTGCTTCCTGGGGGATGAACCTGAACTTGTCCTGAATGTCCTGGAACATCTCGATAACAAAATCGGGGTCAGTATGCCAGTGGTCTATTATTGTGTCTACAGGGTAATTACTTTGCATCTGTATCACCTCCACCAGTGTGCTGCCATACAGGTCGAGAATCGGATGTTCGGGCAACCAGTGCTGTGAGTCCCTTGCCCCTGAACACAGTTCCGCTTCCTCCGCGTCCTGCCTGCTTCAGGCGCACGTGTTCACGACGCCAGTCCCACCATGAGAAATTCAAACAACCTATCCAGCAGTGGTCCGCACCTGTTCCAGCCGAAACAGATGAAACATTGCGCTTGTCTTCCTCATCAAGACTGTAGAGTTCAGCAAGCTGGTTTGCAACAATGTGGCTGTTTGTTCCAAGCTTGTCATTTCGTACTATCTGAACAATGCCCTTGTCTCCGTCGATGTAGACAACATGGTCGCGTTCTTCCTGTTTTCCAACTACTACCATTGCGTCGAAGCCGGAGAATTTGAGAAGCGGTCCGAAGTGACCGCCAACATTACTGTCGATCACAGAACCTGTGGTGGGAGATATAGTAGTAACAATTGATTTTCCGGTTCCGGGAAAAGAAGGAGTGCCACCAAGGGGACCGCATGAGATGCAGATTCCGTTCTCCGGGCTGTCCCATCTGGTGTCACCGTTGACTTCATTCCACAGCAGCCAGAGATCAAATCCCTTTCCGCCGGTGAATTTTATCTTGGTTTCTTCAGTAATCGGGATGATCTTGAAGGAGTAGTTTGACAGATCCACCCTGAGCGCTTCGCCGGTGTATCCTTTTACCGCTGGTTTTGGCTCATACTTGAAGGTGGCCACAACATTCTGCGCCTCCTGGATCTCCTGTGTGGAGTAATTGCAGGACATGTGTATATCCTCCCGGGTTTGAGTTTATCAAGTGAATTATCAGTACAAAATCAGAGGCTATATTCTAAGGATATAAGCCGCAAAACGCAATGGTTGCAACCGGTTGAGATGACCGTTGTGCAGATTTAGCATAACGTCAGAGCTGGACAGAGCTACAGGTTTTTCTTTCTGGCTGTATATTAGTGGGCATACTGATTGAAAGGCGGAATTTTTGAAGAATATGTTTGTATTTATTTCCCTTCTTCTTCTACTGGGAGGGTGCGGGTCCACGTCGCAGGAAAACGTAATTCTTGTGATCGTTGATACGCTTAGATCTGACCATCTTGGCTGCTACGGCTATGAAAGGAACACCACACCAACCATGGACAGCCTTGCTGCAAACGGTGTGCGATATCTCAATGTAACTGCCGGTGAACCATGGACACTTCCTTCAATGGCCACGATCTTCACCGGTCTGCTTCCTCTGGAGCACAATGCCCGCAGGCGGGGAGACTCATACTACGGAATTGATAGTGAGGCAGTCACACTTACTGAATACCTTAATAGTTACGGTTTCAATACGGCTGCTTTTTTTAATGTGATATTCATGAATGCCGATTTTGGTTTTCACCAGGGTTTTCACCATTTCGACTGTTTTTCATCTCTTGGAAGCAGCAGCGACAGGAACGCGGAGCAGACGGTTGACGATGTTTTTCAATGGCTTGATGGCAACCAGTCAGGTGATCCGCTTTTTCTTGCAGTTCATTTCTATGACCCGCACCTTACTTACTCCCCCCCTGATTCCTTTGCGGAAATCTGGCGAGATTCTGATTATGCAGGAGAATTCAACTCGGAATGGGGTCAGCGGGAGACTGTTGTAAATGTGAATCTGGGGATCATAGGTCTTTCCAATGATGATCTCTTCAATCTTGTGGCTCTTTACGATGGAGAGGTTGCATACACAGACAGGGAGATAGGCAGGCTTATGGCCGGGCTGCGAGCACGAGGGTTAACTGATGACGCTCTTGTTGTTCTTGTAGCAGATCATGGTGAGGAATTTCTTGACCACAACAAGTTCGGTCATGCTCATTCTCTTTATGAGGAGCTGCTTAATGTTCCGCTTATCATCTGTGGCCGGGGTTTTGAACCAGGCACAACAAGTGAAGCTGATGTAAGTCAGGCAGACATTATGCCAACGGTGCTTTCCTGGACCGGTAACGATATACCCCAGGGTCTTTTCGGTGTTGATCTGTTGTCCACCACATTTCCTGCTGGCAGGAGCGTACCTGCTGGAATGAACATGGAAGAAGAATATGTTGTTACAGCCAGACGGAATGATCTGAAAGTTCATCTTTTTAACAGGGGAAGTGTTGCATTCATGTTCGACCTTGCAACAGATCCCGGTGAACATGATTATCTGGAAAGCATTGACAGCACTCTGCTTGATGATGCCAGATTTTATCTTTCCACACCGCCGCTCTTCCGCCCGGCGGCAGTTCTTGTTGAGAATGTATTTCTTGATGCACTGCAGAATCTCGGATATATTTAAGAGGATTCTGTAAACCCAGGAGGAGGAAGCAGGTTAACATGAAAAAGAAGCGCATGATACTTTTGAGATTACTGGGCGGCGGAATTTTTGCTGCTGCCGTGTTTTTGCTGATTTTCCCTGCGCTTGGCAGAAATGTAACTGTGGGAATAATTCTTGCCTTTGGGGGTTTTCATCTGGTTTTAAAAGGTGAGTAATTTGTTTTGGAGATTGCAATGAGATTGTTCAGAGATTGTCCGGATGGTCTTGTCGAACATCTGTCAAAACTTCGAATCGGTATTGCCGGAGCAGGGGGAATTGGTTCAAATGTGGCCATGCTGCTGGTACGGGCAGGGGTTGCTTCCATGGTTATCGCCGACCATGACAAAGTAGAGATTCAGAACCTGAACAGGCAGTTTTTCTTTGCGGATCAGGTAGACATGCCTAAAGTTGAGGCTCTGGTTCAGAACCTTAAGAGGATCAATGACGCTATTGATATTGAAACGCATATTGTAAGGCTTATTCCCGGGAATGCCTGCGACTTCTTTCGCAGCTGTGATGTTCTGGTGGAGGCAGTGGATGACGCTGCAACAAAGATCTTTCTTATCGAGGAGTGGTCAACAGCTTTTCCGGAGAAACAGATCATAAGCTGCTCCGGTATTGCGGGAACTTCCCCGCTGGGTGAAATACGAACAGAAAGAACAGGGAAGCTCTCTGTTGTGGGGGATCACCATTCCTTGCTTGAACTGGGAACATTTTCTGCCAGAGTAATGGCAGTTGCAGCCCATATGGTTGCAGAGATTCAGTCCAGTATATCAGGCGGGAAGTGTGCCTCCTGCGTTGGTTGTATTCCAGGCGGTGTTTCACTGGAGTGCAATGGAGAGAAAATCCCCCTCATCGGTTTTCCGGCCAGAATGATGGAGAACACAGTAAGGGGAATGATAAGTTCGCTAAAAGGAGCAGACTCTTCAGGATCTATTAGAATTGAGCTTCCGGTTTCCGGGGAAAAGATAGCAGAAAATTACTGACTCTCTTTTAAATACGCAGTTGAATATCATCCACCTTATCAGCCATCTTTGCCGCAAGAGCTTCGATATATCCCCTGGGATAGGCAGGCAGACCGCTTAGTTCCGAGGAAAGAGTCTTCTCGGAACGGAAGACCTGAAGTGCGTATCTCTTTATACGATATGGTTTTAACTCCTCAATAAGAAGAAGCACATCTTCCGCGTTGATAAAACCGGGAACCATTGTTGATCTGAATTCGTAATCAGCTTCAGTCTGTTGCATAAGAAACAGTGCACTTTCTATTACTGAGCTGAATCGAGCTCTGTCTCCTGTGGCCAGCATGTAGTTTTCCGGGCTGGCTTTAAGATCCATGGCAACAAAATTTACATACGGCATGGCTCTTCTCAGTCTGTCCGGAAAGGTTCCATTTGTGTCAAGCTTTACTACCAGCGGGGTTTCTTCTCTGATCCGTTTAAGAAGTTCAATGTTGCTTTCGTACAAAAGAGGCTCTCCACCAGTAAGAACCACAGCATCAATGAATCCTGATCTTTCCTTAAGTTCTTTGATAATCGCATCGTGGCTGAGATTGAATTCCTTGTCAAGAAGATCAACATTAACCAGCTCGGGATTATGGCAGTAGGGACAGGCTAGATTACACCCTGCCGTGAAAAGAACCGAAGAAATTCTGCCGGGGTATTCAATCAGGCTGGTTCCCTGAAGTGAGCGAATCAATTGCTAGTCCTTGTCTACTTTGAGATCGACATATTCTCTCTGGGAGAATTCTTCCTGTTTGCCTTTGTTCCAGTCCTGAACCGGACGGTAATAACCAACGACTCTTGAATAAACCTCTGCCTTGACAGCCTTAACAGTTCTTACTTCTGTACTCATTTAATATCCACCTTATCAATGTTGAGAAAGAGCGACGGTTGCTCCTTCATGTTTTGGTCAATGCTCACTTCACGAAATGAATTTTCTGGAAGCGTTTTGTATATCTCTACGATCTCTCCGTATTTTTCTATTTCCTCATCAGTGTGCGGGTAGGGGCATTGGAAGTGTTCTCCCGATATGTAGCCGTGTACGGGACAGATGCTGAATGTGGGTGTAAAGCTGAAATATGGAAGTTTGAAGTTGTTTACAATCTTTCTTGCAAGAGTTCTTACCATTCTCCAGTCTGTTATTGCCTCACCGATAAAGAGATGCACCACTGTTCCACCTGTAAACCTGGTTTGAAGTTCATCCTGATGTTTCAGAAGATTGTAGACGTCCATGTGGGTGTTTACAGGAAGATGTACAGAATTTGAATAGTACGGGTTTGACAGCCCCTGGTGGGCAGCGTCTGGGAACTCTTTCAAATCTTTTTTTGCCAGACTGTAGCTGGCACTTTCAGCAGGAGAAGCCTCAAGGTTGTAAAGATGATCTGTTTCAATCTGAAATTCCGTAAGTTTATCACGCATAAAATCAAGAACCTCAAGAGACCACTGTTTTCCCTCAGGGGTTGCGATTCCACTGCCCATGAAATTCAAGGCGCCTTCGTTCATTCCGATAAGGCCTATTGTGCTGAAATGATTTGCCCAGAAAGTTCCTGCTTCTTCCTTCACATGTCTCAGGTAATAGCGTGTGTACGGGTAAAGACCCCGGTTTGTAAGCTCTTCAACAAATTTTCTTTTCAACTCAAGGGATTCCCTGGCAGATTCCATCACCGACCCAAGTCTCTGGAAAAAAGCAACTCTGTCACCCGCTGTAACCATGGCGATCCTCGGGATATTGATGGTGACCACGCCTATGGAACCGGTGAGGGGGTTTGATCCAAAGAGACCACCGCCCCTGGCTTTCAACTCACGGTTGTCAAGCCTCAGGCGACAGCACATTGATCTGGAATCTTCTGGACTCATGTCAGAGTTGACAAAGTTGCTGAAGTAAGGAATTCCGTATTTACCTGTCATTTCCCACAGCGGCTGAAGGTTATCATTCTCCCAGTCGAAATCTTTGGTAATGTTGTAGGTGGGGATGGGGAAAGTGAAAATTCTTCCCTTTGCATCGCCCTTCATCATCAACTCACAGAATGCACGGTTAAGTATGTTCATTTCATTCTGGAAATCACCGTATTTTTCAGGCTTTTCTTCGCCGCCTACGATCACATGCAGGTCTTTGTGGGTTGATGGAACCCGAAGATCCATGGTTATGTTAGTAAATGGTGTTTGGAAACCTACTCGCGTGGGGACATTAATATTGAACAGAAATTCCTGCATACACTGAATAACCTGTTCATATGAAAGGTTGTCATACCGGATAAATGGTGCAAGAAGTGTATCGAAATTACTGAACGCCTGAGCTCCCGCAGCCTCACCCTGAAGAGTGTAAAAGAAGTTCACAATCTGTCCCAGGGCAGTTCTCAGGTGTGAAGCCGGTTTTGACTCGATCTTCCCCCTGGCTCCCAGGAAGCCCCCCTGGAGAAGCTCCATCAAGTCCCAGCCTACACAGTAAGGGCCAAGAACGCCAAGATCATGAATGTGCATATCGCCACTGTCCTGAAATTCCTTTATCTGCGGTGTGTATATCTTCGAAAGCCAGTACCTTGAAGTAATTGAGCTGGAAAGGTAGAAGTTAAGCCCCTGAAGGCTGTAGTTCATGTTTGAGTTTTCGTTTACCCGCCAGTCCTGCCTGCCGATATAGTCTGCAACCAGAGAATCCATTCCCTTGAAGATCGCAGTAACATCACGGGCTTCACTTCGTTTTTCCCTGTACAGGATAAAACTTCTTGCTGCAGCTGTGTGTTTTCTGAGCATGAGAGTTTCTTCAATAAAATTCTGTATCTGTTCTATTGTGGGTATAGAACCCGGCTTGAAGAAGCTCATGTAAAGACTGGCTTCAACCTGATCGGCCATTTCCCGGCTGGAACCTTCAGTACTGGATGCTTTCAGGGCACGATCAATTGCATTTTCAATTCTTGATTTTCTGTAAGATAAAACCTTACCACTGCGTTTTCTGACCAGCCAGTCCATAGACAGCTACACCCCTAACATTCCCAAAGAAAGCTAAATGAATAAACGACCCCTCGTTGCAGCGATGATAATAAAATCCAAGCAACAGGGCAATAGGATCAACCACTATATATGGTATGTGTTGACGTCGAAAGCCCTACATGTTGATATATCCTCTTGTTTCTCAACGAAATAGAGTATTTACGCGGATTCAGATTTTTTCTGGCAGTTCTTCCTCTATCTGTGTATGTTGCAGCCAACCTGCAGGAGGATTGCATGATTCACAAGAAAACAGATAGATCGGCGATTCTTCTGGCGCTTCTTTCTGTTCTCTGCTGGTCCGGTGCGGCAACCGCTTTCAAGATGGCACTGGTTTTTGGATCTCCATGGCTGGTGGTGTTTTCCGGTGTAGTTGTCTCTACAGTGATCTTTGGTGTGGCACAGGCATTTGGGAAAACCATGATCAGGAAAGCTGATGTTGTTTCCGGGCTTTATCTTGGTTTTCTGAACCCTTTTCTTTACTACCTTATTCTCTTGAATGCTTATGACGGACTTCCCGCACAGATTGCCATGGTGGTGAACTACTTGTGGCCGGTGGTGCTTGTTTTGCTTTCGGTTCCTCTTCTTGGACAGAAGTTGAACATGAAAGGTCTTGCTGGTATTCTGCTCAGCTTCGCCGGCGTAATGTTTCTGGCTTTTGCAGGACAAAGTTCCTTTGTAATTTCAGCTGGACCTCTCTTTCTTGCCTTTGCAAGTACTTTTGTATGGGCAATTTACTGGGTGTTGAACACCAGGAACAAAGGGAAAACAACTGCGGTGCTGTTTACCAGCTTTTTGGCTGGATCGATTTACCTTTTTCTCTACGGTATTGCAACCGGGCAGTGTTTTTCCTTGCATTCCAGAATTTTGCCATGGATACTCTATATAGGTGTTTTTGAAATGGGAATCACCTATATAATGTGGAATACAGCTCTTAAGTGGGCATCCTCCACAGCTGCAGTCAGTGGAATGATTTTTCTCACTCCTTTTCTTGCACTGATATTTATTGGAATCGTTGTTGGAGAAAAGATCGTAACTTCAACTGTTGTCGGACTGCTTCTTGTTGTGGGAGGCATTTTTATAGAGAAGCGTTTCAGGAGGAAGGATTCATGAAAGCCAGATCACTTGTGGAAGTTTGTACCGGTTCTTTGTCAGATTCCGTCAGAGCTTTCGAGGCTGGCTCTAACAGAATAGAGTTGAATTCCTCTCTTGAACTGGGAGGGCTTTCTGCTTCCCCGGGGACATTGATCGCAGTGATCGAGTCCATAGAGATTCCGGTTATCGCCATGGTAAGACCTCGTTCAGGCAGTTTTGTCTATTCTTATTCCGAAAAGAAAGCCATGCTTCTGGATACAGAGTTTTATCTTTCCAATGGAGCCGCAGGGATAGCCGTTGGAGCTTTTGCTCCTGAAGGAGGGATCGATACTGATTTCGTTACAGAACTGAGAAAACTTGCAGGAAAGAACGATCTTGTATTTCACAGGGCTTTCGATCTTCTTCCGGACCAGTTTCAATCTTTAGCGATTCTTGCAGAGCTGGGAGTGGATAGAATTCTTACCTCAGGTGGCTGCAGAACGGCATGGGAGGGAAGGAATACTATCAGAGAACTCATAAATCGCTACGGAGAGCATATTGAAATAATGCCGGGTTCAGGGATCAACTCAGCGAATGCTGATGCTGTTGTAAAGCATACTGGCTGTTCTCAACTGCACGGCTCATTCTCGAAGAAGAAAGAGTTCCATCAATCCGTTGCAAAAGTTTTAACCTCATATGGTATTGAGACCTCTTATTCTGAGATCAAAAGAACGATAAGTAATTTAAGCAATTGAACCGGCAGCCCTTTCTTACGGAATTTTCTATATTAAGGGATAGAGGGGGGACCTGCATTGATTGATAGAACAGAGAAGGTTACTGTCAAAGGGAAAACTATTCTGGTTGTGGACGACGAAGAGGCCATAAGAGGAATAGTAAAAGTGTATCTTTCTGAACTGGAAGTTTCAGTGGTTTTCGCAGAGTCTGTGGTTCAGGCCCGTGAGCGTCTGTCAAATTACAATGTTGACCTTATACTCAGCGATATTGCCATGCCAGGTGGTGAAACCGGTATTGATCTTCTTTGCTGGTGTCGCGCTGAACGAATTCTTGCTCCTTTCATTCTTTTATCTGGGTTCATATCTGCAGATGATGTTCGTTATGCTCTTTCTAAGGGTGTTCAACACATAATACATAAACCATTTAAAAAGATCCAGCTTATTGAGGCAGTGCTTTCATCATTCGCCATGTCAGATGCATATGGGAACCTGGTAAACAGTTACATAAAAGAGATTGAGTTAAACCAGCAGCTTTTCATGGCTGCTATTGACGGATTTGCCGCAGCTATCGGTGCCAGAGATGGATACACCTTGCAGCACTCTGAGCAGGTTGCTGAATTTGCAGTTCTTCTTTCCAGAAAAATTGGTCTGGATGAGAAGAATGTTCAGACTGCAAGAATTGCCGGTAAGCTTCATGATATAGGTAAAATAGGTGTCCCGGAGTATATCCTGCTTAAAAAGGGTGCTCTTACTGAAGACGAGTTTACTGTAATGAAGAGCCATCCTGTAAAAGCTGCGGAGATACTAGGATCGCTTCCATCTCTTGCTTCTGTGATAGATGGAGCGAGGCATCATCACGAGAGGTTCGACGGCACTGGTTATCCTGACGGCTTGAAAGGCATGAACATACCGCTTATGGGAAGGATTCTTGCCATCTGCGATGCTTTCAGCGCCATGATCACTGAAAGACCATATCGCCCCGCTATTCCTCCTGAAAAAGCAAGGGAAGAAATTAGAGTTAATGTCCTGTCACACTTCGACCCGGAGCTTACCTCAGCTTTCCTTTCCATTCCCGAGATTGCAGAAGTTTAACCACTGACCTGAATCAAAGGGTGATTATTTTCGTATATTCTTCCTTTGTTTTCTCGGAAGAAACTCACGAAAGGAATTACCATGGGCAGGGCGGTAAAACATCTGTTTATAACCGGGGGAGTCGTATCTTCTCTTGGAAAAGGGATAACCGCAGCTTCTGTGGCTTTGCTGTTGAAGCAGCGTGGTTACTCGGTATTTCTGCAGAAGCTCGATCCGTATTTGAATGTGGATCCTGGAACAATGTCACCCTATCAGCATGGTGAGGTCTTCGTTACTGACGATGGAGCAGAAACGGATCTGGATCTTGGGCACTATGAACGTTTTGCCGGGGTTACATGTACCAGACAGAGCAACTATACCACAGGTCGTATTTACTCCACTGTTATTCAAAGGGAACGACAGGGAGGGTATCTTGGAGGTACTGTTCAGGTAGTTCCTCATGTTACTGATGAAATAAAGAAAGCTGTCCTGTCCTGCGCCGACCAGGGTACCGACATCGTTATTACCGAGATCGGTGGAACAGCGGGTGATATAGAATCAAGCCCGTTTCTTGAAGCTTTGAGACAACTCAGAGTAGAGCTTGGACCGGAGAATGCAGTCTTTGTTCATCTTGTTCTTATTCCTTATCTGAATGCTTCCGGTGAGTTGAAAACTAAACCTGCTCAACAATCTGCTGGAATCATGCGCTCTATCGGCATTATTCCCGATGTGTTCATCTGCCGCACTGAAGTTGCAATGGAGGAGGAGCATTTCAAAAAGCTTTCTCTTTTCTGCAGTGTGCCAAGGGCAGCTGTTATCGAGGAAAAAGACGTAAAGAATTCAATTTATGAAGTACCTATCGAGCTTGCGAAGCAGGGGCTTGATTCACTGATCTTGAGAAAATTCGGGCTGGCGGAGAATCTGCTTGACCTTGATGAATGGAAGTTAATGGTTGCAAGTGCCATTAACCCGGATGCCGGTCAGGTCACCATTGCTGTTGTGGGAAAATACATGGCGCTCCGGGATGCCTACAAGAGCATTTTCGAGGCCCTTGCTCACGGGGCTATTAACAGAAGGCTGGATCTGAAGATAAAAAGCATTGAAGCAGAGGAACTTCAAATAGGCGATATGGATGAAATGCTTGGTCATGTTGATGGGATTCTGGTTCCCGGCGGGTTTGGTTACAGAGGGCTTTCTGGCAAGATAGAAGCAGTTAAATACGCCAGAGAAAAGGATATACCGTTCTTTGGAATATGCCTTGGTTTGCAGTGTGTAGTAATTGATACTGCAAGGAATGTTGCCGGACTGATTGATGCCAACAGTCTTGAGTTTGAACCGGCAACTCTGCATCCTGTCATTTCTTTAATGGATGAACAGAAGGAGATTGTTAACAAGGGGGGAACCATGAGACTGGGATCATATCCGGCTGTTCTCGCAGAAGGTTCCAAGGCAGCAGAGGCTTATGGAGCAACCAGTATTAATGAACGGCATAGGCACCGTTTTGAATTTAACAATTTTTACAGAGATCAACTGATTGGAGCAGGCTTGAAACTTACCGGGCTTTCTCCGGATGGCAGTCTTGTTGAGGTGGTCGAACGACCTGATAACAAGTGGTTTGTAGCAGTTCAATTTCATCCTGAATTCAAGAGTCGTCCTCTTGATCCTCATCCACTGTTCAGCGCATTTATAGATGTTGCTTTCCGGGGGAAGCAGAAATGAAAAAAGAGGTAGGAGAGTATTGCGGTCTTTGCGGTGTTATTGGTGCCGGAGAATCCATCTCAGCCCTGGTGGCTGAAGGGCTTTTTGCACAACAGCATCGAGGTCAGGAAGCTTCTGGTATTGCCACTCTTGATGGCACGGGAGAAATCCTGCTGCAGAAGAAGAATGGGCTTGTATCCGAGTTAATGGTAGATTTTCCGGATGAGATGCGATCTGAAGAAATTCTCGCTGGAATAGGTCATGTAAGGTACGGTACTTTCGGTGGTTCTTCCGTGATCAATGCACAGCCAATTCTGGTAAGAATGGCTGATATTCCTGTTGCTATAGCTCATAATGGCACCATCAGTAACGCAGGTGTGATCCGCAGAAGCCTGCAAAGAAAAGGTCATATTTTCCAGACGAATACCGACACGGAGATCGTGCTGCATCTCATGAGCAGAGAGCTTGAGGACGCTGATTACAACATAGAGAAATGTATTCAACTTGCCATATCCAAACTTGAAGGAGCTTTCTGTCTTCTTCTGCTGGTTCCTCAGGGAATGTATGTGATTAGAGATTCCATGGGCTTCAGGCCGCTCAGCCTGGGGAAAATTGCCGGAGGCGGGTGGATAGTTGCCAGTGAAACCATAGCCTTTCCAGTTACCAATGCAGAGTATGTAAGAGAAATAGTGCCTGGTGAGATGCTTTTTTTCCCCATTGAGGGTGGTAAGTCATGCTGTGAACCTGTTTCATCCATCTCGGGCAGGGAGTTGCAGCTATTTCCGGAAAACGGGAAGCGGCATGCCCATTGCATATTCGAGCATGTGTATTTCGCCCGGCCTGGCAGCTATGTTTTTGGCGACAGCGTGTATGAAGTGCGAATTGAAATGGGCAGGCAGCTTGCCAGAGAGTATCCTGCAGATTGTGACATGGTGATGCCGGTACCGGACAGTGGAATGTTTGCAGCTATGGGGTTTGCACGGGAACTTGGGATTCCACTTGATATGGGATTCACCAGAAATCACTATGTTGGTCGCACATTCATTGACCCTGGTCACGCCACAAGAGCAGCAATGGTTATGCGCAAGCTTCAACCTATTCCAGAGGCGATAAAAGGCAGGAAGATATGTGTTGTTGAAGACAGTATTGTTCGTGGCACAACCAGCAAGGCCCGTATCAAGGCTCTTCGTGAGGCAGGTGCCCTGGAAGTGCATATGCGTATCAGTTGCCCGCCGCACAGACATGCCTGCTATTTTGGAATTGATTTTCCAGAGGAAGCCAGTCTTATAGCAAACAAGTATTCCGTTGATGAGATACGGGATATTCTGAATCTGGACAGTCTTGGATACATGTCTGTTGATGGCATGTTGAGCTGCATTTCAGCCCATCCGCCGGAGAATTATTGTACAGCCTGCTTTACAGGTGACTATCCGGTAGCACCCCCGGTCAAGGAATCAAATAGTAGAGGGAGACTGAGATGATAAAAGGTGGGGTGGCAATACTTGATTTTGGCAGTCAGTATACTCAGCTTATTGCCCGCAGGGTACGGGAACTGGGAGTCTACTGCGAATTGCTTCCAGGTAACTGCACGTGGGGCGAGGTTAAGAAACTGGAGCCTGGCGCAATAATACTTGCAGGAAGTCCTTACAGCGTTTATGAACAGGGCAGTCCTTTGCCACCGGACGAGGTTTACACTACAGCTCTTCCTGTACTTGGCATCTGCTACGGTATGCAGCTTCTTGCGCATCACACCGGCGGAATAGTTGAGGGAGGGCATCACAGAGAGTTCGGTCCTGCTCTTCTGAACACGAAAACAAGCAGTCTTTTTACCGGAATTGAATCTGGTCAGAGAGCCTGGATGAGCCATGGTGACAGGGTTACCCAGGTACCTGCCGGTTATTCGGTTGTTGCCTCCACCGACCTTCTGGAAATTGCAGCTATGGAAAACATAGAAGCCAGGCGTTATGGAGTACAGTTTCATCCTGAAGTAAACCATACCGTATTTGGTTCCGCTCTTCTTGAGCATTTCCTTTTCGGAATATCTAATTTAGAGCCCGGCTGGGACATGAAATACTTTGCAGTGCAGGCCAAACAATACATCCTTGATGAGCTGGGCGAGAATGGGAAAGTCATACTCGGCCTCTCCGGTGGGGTAGATTCCTCGGTTGTGGCAGCGCTTCTTCACAGCGTTGTTCCAGAGAGATTTGTACCAATATTTGTAGATAACGGACTTCTTCGTGATGGCGAGCGGGATGAGGTGGAAAGAACATTCAAAGAACACTTTGGAATGGATCTGATCACTGTTGACGGGGAAGACAGGTTTCTGGATGAGCTGGCTGGGGTGTCAGACCCGGAGCAAAAGAGAAAGATCATCGGAAGAGTTTTTATCGAGCTCTTTGAAGAAGCAGCAAATTCAATTCCCGGAGTAACTCATCTGGCTCAGGGTACGCTGTATCCTGATGTTATTGAGAGTGTGAGTTTCAAAGGGCCAAGTGCCACAATAAAAAGTCATCATAATGTCGGAGGTCTTCCTGAAAGAATGAACCTCTCTCTTCTTGAACCTCTCAGAGAGCTTTTCAAGGATGAGGTAAGAGAGCTTGGGCGTGAGCTTGGGCTTTCAAACTGGATGGTTTCCCGTCATCCATTTCCAGGGCCCGGGCTTGCAGTGAGAATTCTGGGGGCCATCACCAGAGAAGACCGGGACCTGCTCCAGAAGGTTGACAGGGTCTTCATTGATTACCTTCGGGAAGAGAATCTTTACGATGAGATATGGCAGGCCTTCAGTGTTCTTCTTCCAATCAGAACAGTGGGAGTTATGGGTGATGAAAGAACGTACGACAGGGTGGTGGCTCTTCGCGCAGTTACAAGTACAGACGGCATGACTGCAGACTGGTACAGAATGGATCCCAGTCACATGGCTGCAGTGTCCAGCAGGATTGTTAACAGAGTTAACGGGGTGAGCAGAATTGTTTACGATATCAGTTCAAAACCACCGGGAACTATTGAGTGGGAATAGCGCACAATGCCCTCTATGCAGCAGCGTAAACATACCCATTAGGGGTAGCGTTAACAGTATTGAAGAACACCCGGGTCCTTCACATTTGCCGTGCCCGGTGAAGGGACAGAAATGAAGCTTAAACCAGGTTACCAGGCTCGAGATTATATGGGAATACTGGCAGGATCCGTGCTGTTTGGTATTGCCTACTCGTGGTTTCTTTTTCCATTCAGGATCTCTCCCGGTGGAGTCGGGGGTCTTGCACAGATCCTGACGCACCTCACCGGGATCTCTGAAAGTCTCTGGATGTTCGGTTTTAACATTCCTCTGTTTGTGATCGGGTACATTTTTGTGGGGAAGCAGTTCGGAGTTCGTAGCTTTGCTGGCATGCTGATGTCGAATCTTATGTGCTGGGTCTTTGATCCCACGCATCTCAACTGGATCCCGGGCGGCGCAAAGCATGTTTATAATGTTGCAGCAGCTGGAGAGATCCCAAGGTTTGCTGTGTTTCTCAGCGGTTCTTCAGAAATGGATATTCTTCTGGCTTCAGTTGCCGGTTCAACTCTGCTGGGAATCGGGCTTGGCTTTATCTTCAAATTCAGAGGTTCCACTGGCGGTACAGACATTCCTGTTGCCATACTTAAAAAATACACCGGAGTAAGTATAAGTACCGGATACTGGATGGTGGAAAGCCTTATCATTGTTCTTGTAGGAGTAATATTTGAAGATCCCAAGCTGGTCATCTGGGCATATTTGAACCTGTTCCTTACCACAAAGATGACAGACCTGGCCGCGGAGGGAATGCCCTTTGTAAAAGCATGTATGGTTATCACAAGTAAACCTGAGCAGGTCAGAGATGCTATTTTCAAATCATTGAACAGAGGTGTGACTTTTTTGAAAGCCGAAGGTGGATACGAAAGAAAACCTATGGATGTCATTTATGTCTGTGTTCACAGGAGGCAGGTAATGGTACTTCACCGACTGGTTAAAGATATTGATCCGGATGCTTTCATCGTTCTTCATGATGCATACGATGTTATGGGCTACGGGTTCAAGAAAAGAACGCTTACTTTTTAACCATGACAGGCATGTTCGATACCCACTGTCACCTGTTCATGGAACCTCTCAGCCGTGACACCGGTGGTGTTCTTGAAAGGGCATATGCAGCAGGTGTGGAAAGGTTGCTTGTACCTTCGGTTTCAGTGGACAACTGGGATGCCTGCTCCGAACTCGCTCTTCTACCCGGGATAAGCTGCAGCCTGGGTGTTCATCCCTGGTGGGCTGAAGACGGAGTTCCTGTGGAAGAACTTCGAGAGAAGCTTATCAGTTCCGGGGCGTCAGCCATTGGAGAGATCGGCCTTGACTGGAAGACTGAAGTGCCGAGGCAGAAACAGTATACCGTTTTCGAGGATCAACTGAAACTGGCTTCAGACATGGATCTTCCAGTAATACTTCACTGCAGGAATGCCTTTGAAGAAATGCTTGAACTTCTTGAGAGGTATCAGGTGCGTGGTGTTGTTCATGGCTGGTCCAGGGGGCCGCAGTTGATGGAAAGATTTCTTCGTTTGGGACTCTACATTTCCTTCGGCGGGATGATCACCGGGGGCGATTCAAAAAAGGCTGTCAATAGTGTAATGCAGGTTCCGTCTGACCGTTTCGTTCTTGAGACCGACTCGCCTTCCATGAGAATGTCCGGAGTTCCCCCTGGGAAATCTGAACCGGGACACCTGACACAAGTTCTTCGAGCAGTAGCAGAGATTAGGGGAGAGGATCTCAGCGAGACACAGGCAGCAGCATGGGAGAATTCACAGGCTCTTTATGGCGTAAGCAATTAATGGAGAGATTTAAAAGAGTAGTGAACTTTTATGGTGAAGATGGTTTTGCCAGGGTCAGGAACACACGAGTTCTTGTAGCAGGGCTTGGAGGTGTTGGCAGTCACTGTGCCTCGGCTCTTGCCCGATCCGGGATAGGCAGTCTTGTTCTGGTCGATTTTGACAGTATTACAGAGTCCAGCCTTAACAGAAACGCTGTTGTAGGGGAGGAGGGACTTCATAAACCCAAGGCAGAAGCCCTGGCAGGAACCCTGACTTCGCTATGCCCTGATACCGAATGCATCCCCGTAAAGCTTTTCATTACAGAAGAGACCCTTGAAGTTCCTGACTTCATGAAAGATTCAGATCTGGTTGTGGATGCCATAGACAGTGTTAATCCCAAGACTCAACTGCTTCAGTATTGCGTTGAAAGAGAAATAGCAGTCTTCAGCAGCATGGGAGCAGCCGGCAGGCGCGATCCGTCAAAGATCCATACCGGGGACATAAGTATCACAACCAATTGCCCACTTGCAAAAATGGTCAGGAAATACCTTAAGAGACGGGGTGTTACCCGAGGCATATCCTGCGTCTGGTCCACGGAGCAGGGAATGAGGCATCTTCCTCCTGAAGATGATGAACCCAGGCTTGACCGTCGGGGGCGAATCAGAAATACTCTTCCCAGTCTTGTAACAATGCCCGGTATCTTCGGCTACATTCTTGCTCAGATGGTTCTTGATCATATTGCTGGTGAAAAGTAACTGTTTCATACCCATGGTCTTGTGCATAACGCCCAAGCCAACCTGCCGCAGGGTGCAGGTTGCCAAAAGTAATGAAGTAGTTCGAGGTCAGGTTCAGCGCTTAGTTATGCCACGATTACGAGTTACGTGGTCCATGTGTAAAGGGATGAAGCAACGCTAGCTGATCAGAAGCCCATTGCCTTGCTTCAAATATGACGACAACTGTTCACGCGAACAAGGTGTCACTCCTTCGGTGTCCCGTCGAGATTGCGCATCGGATAGAGCGTGACCGCAATCGAGCAGCTCGCATCCGCAACAGCCCGAACAACGGGCAAAGGAAGTTGATGCGCGAAAGCCCAGGTGTCCCAGCAGTGAAATCCGATGTTGAATTCCCGAAGATAACATGTATCGAGTTCTGCTTTTGCTAAGGGTGAAAGCGAGTTGAGCGCATGGATCATTGAGAGGATGTCTTGTGCAGCATCGCGATCCGTGGACTTTTCGTCGTGCGTCGATTCGACGATTGAATGCCAATGGCCATCGTCGCCGTGCGTGTAGTGAAGCACGCAACACGTCCCATCAAGTTCACGGTGAAGCGAATCAAACGGAGTCTTCGATTTCAGATCGAAGTCAGTATTGGTGTACTCCGTCTTGGTTGTCATGTGTGTGAGTGCTCCCCGTGTCTTGTGGCATAACGCACTGAATAACCTGCACAAGTGTAGAACAAGCCCTTTTCCAAGCGTTTATGGCAGGTTCATTCAGTTCTGCGGTTGTTTGCTCCTTTGTAAAACAAGATACTCCGATAACAATTCAGACAAATCAAAAGCCGGCAAAGTTTCAATTTGTTTTGTATAGAACTCATAGGCTTCAGAATCAAAGACCTCACTGTTTTTCAGGATTGAACCCCTGAGATCCAGATCCGTAAATATTTTTTCAGTTAAGACACAACAGAGGGTTTCAAAGCTGTTGTATACATGAAGGTAATCAAAGTCACCTTTTATACTTTGCTTAATGGGTCGAAGTAGGTGAGTCCCAATTTCATGAATTATGCTTTCAAATAATAGTGGTGTTTCAAAGTATACCCAGTTCTTATCATAGCCAAGAGAATTGAATCTGGGCGCCTTCCGCATACCAGAGCTTAGTATAAATTCATATTGATCACATTGAAATTCTAAACCAGTGGCCCATTCCCACTTTTCAATCAATTCGAAACTGGAAAGTCTGCCGTTAATAGCCTCTGTTGCTTGTAGGATTTGATTCTGCTCAAGAGGCCATACGTTCTGCTGGAACTGATTCCAGTTTCGAAGCAAAACATTCATGAACTCAGTGATTGTAGATTTGTAATGCTGGAGCATTTCGATGGCTTGTGGGTAATCAAGTTTGCCCCAGTTACGTTGGTAACTATTCAGCTCTGGGAAAGCATTAATCAGGTGTGATGCGTCAGCGTTCTCTCCAAGCAGTAATAGAGATTCATAATACTTTTTGATCCTAATCTTATCTGAAGGATTAACATATCCTGAAATCAAGAGGCAATAACCGAATAGTGGACCCGCCAGACCATTACCCCATTGAAAAAATTTTCTGTTGTGATTTAGCCAGGCAATATCCGAGTCCGCAATGTATTTAGAATATTTCTTAGAGTACTCATCATCATGACATATTTCGGATAAGCCAAGAATGTGGCCAAGATAGCTCGGGAAAATTTTACTCGAGCAAAATACTTTCTTCATTTTTCTCCTTGAATCAACAGAGCAATTCTACGTAGAACGGTCGGCGAATTCAATGCGTCTTGGCTTTGCAATCTTATTTCACTTCTGCTTTGCACTGTTTGAGAAGTCTCTCTGCTTCCTTTTCACCAAATTGATCAACCATTTGCTTCCAAATGGGGGAGTTCTTGATTCTTTTCTGAAACTCCTCGGTTATCTGTTCTGCTGCATCGGGCGGTGGCTCACCGGGCACAAGGAAAGAGGTGTGGATACCGCTAGCGTCTTCCCAAAACGGATCAGGTAGTTTTTCTCGTTTCGCTCGCTGCTCACGCTTTTTTCTGGATTTTTTCCCCATTTCTTTCCTCTTGCAGAACATTCGAATGAGCTGTTGAAATTCCATCGCCAGCTAACATGTAAAATCAGCTCAATTCGGTTGTTAACCGTTGGTTTCTTTTTCTTCTTGTACATACATAAAACTAAGAATTTCTTCAGCGATAAAGAGCATATTACGAGATTTCCCTGAACTTTCTGTTAGTATTTTAGAGTGCTCAAGTTTTCTTAAGTTACTCGCAGCTGCTTGATGAGAAATGCCGAGAATATCTGCTGCTTGATTAATTGTAATTGCAGGGAGTTGAAATAGTGAATCGATAAGCCTAATAAGCTTAGCGCTAGATTTTCCCTTTTGGAAATGCCTGTGATATTTCTGCCTTAGTTCAAGAAGTGATTCTGCAGTACTAATTGATTCTTCAGCCGATTCCAGTACGGCATCCAAGAAGAAATCGATCCAGGATATCCAGTTGCCCGTTTTACTCACATTCAATAAGAGATCAACATAATCATCCCGATTTCTTTCAAAAAAGGCACTTAGATATAGCACCGGAACCTTAAGCCTGCCATTATTGCAGAGTAACAACGGTAATAGTAAACGGCCTATTCTGCCATTTCCATCACGAAAAGGATGGATGGTTTCAAACTGATAGTGTATCAAGGCCAACCTTATTAGCACAGGGTCATTACATGTACTTTCCTTCATGTTCAAATAGATTTCGAAAGCTTCCAAAGCATCTTTCATTTCTTGAACAGGAGGTGGAATGAACCGGGCAAATTGAATTCCTCGCTGCGATTTGCTTCTGATATAATTTTGGCTCGATCTGAATTCTCCCGGTTTTTCCTTGCTACCCCTAACTCCGGCCATCAAAACTCTGTGAGTTTCCCTGATAAGTCTTAGGCAAACAGGTAACTCATCCAGCAGTTCAAGGCCATGTTTCATTGCTCTAGTGTAGTTTGCAACTTCTTGAGCATCGATATCTTTATCATCTAGAGGTTCATCGTCACTTCCTGACAATTCAAACAGGACCAGTTGCCTAGGGGTGGTGATTGTTCCTTCCATGCGTGATGAAAGAATCGCTTCACGATGAAGCATTGGAGAACCGATCAAGTATGGATTAAACTCTCTCCCAGTTATTCCAAGCAACTGTCCCAATTTGTTTTCTGCAATGGCTAATTTTTTAACAAGAAGAGGAGGTAAAGAAAGCCCGTTGGGAAGATCATCAGGAACGTAGGCATATGCTCCACTCTCAATCGGTAGTAATTTCCCTGGTGCATTTTCTGTCAGTTCGGATGGATTCATAACCATATGTAAGATTCCTTTGCTTAATAAACTCTTATGTAAGCATAATCCAATTAACTTACATAGGCAAGGAGTTATGTAAGTCGTCTCTGATTCAGTTAACGCTCTGAATAACCTGCACAAGTGCAACACCGCCCGCAACATAGCAATTGTGTCTGGTTGATTCAGTTGTGTACGCCCGTCATGGGCATG
>JAGLDB010000070.1 GCA_023145935.1 Candidatus Sabulitectum sp.
GCTCCTACGGTTCTTTACAGAGTTTCCTTGACTAACGGAGAAGTTAAGTACATTGACAACCCCAACCTGTATCCCGACCCGTCCCGCATAGAGCTTACAGAAGAGCCATACATAAAAGCTTCGGTTATTATGCCGGACAAATACATAGGCCCGGTTACCACATTGCTTCTGGGCAGAAGGGGTCAGAACTACACCAACAATTATGTTGGAGCAAGAAGAGTTGAGATCAAAGTGGATATGCCTCTGGCAGAGATCGTATACGATTTTTACGATAAGTTGAAATCCGTTACCCAGGGATATGGAAGTTTTGATTATGAAACTTCTGATTACCAGCCTGGCAATCTGGCAAAGGTGGATATTCTGGTAAATGGCGAGAAGGTTGATGCTCTTTCCATGCTTGTTCACCGTGACAGAGCTCACGCATGGGCAAAGAAGGCCTGTGAGAATCTTAAAGAAGCTATTCCCAAACATCAGTTTAAGGTCCCCATACAGGGAACAATTGGCGGGGCAATTATTGCAAGAACCACTATCAGTGCTTTGCGAAAAGATGTAACGGCCAAATGCTATGGTGGAGATATTACTCGAAAGAGAAAGCTTCTAGATAAGCAGAAGGCTGGAAAAAAGAGAATGAAGATGATTGGCAGGGTTATGATTCCCCAGAAAGCATTTCTTGCAGTACTCAAGAGAGATTAGGAAAACTATGAAAAAAATGATTGCATCAGTAGCAGTGTTATTCTCAATTATTACATTCCTGGCTTGTGGAAGTGACAATGATCCCGTAGGACCTGCCGGGTGGAACAATGGCAGCTGGAATGGTGAGACTGCTTCATCCATTCCCGTATCCTTCACGCTGGATCATCCGACAATTACCAATTGGACCATGACAGTAACACATTTGTATGCGGATACAACCGATATTAGAACCTGGCTTTGCTCGTCAACATTGATCGCTGCTGATTCATCATTCAGCTGGAGTGATTCAATTGATTACGATACGCTGAAGTATGTTTTCTCATTCAGTGGTACATTCGTTACCGGGGACAGCTTGATAGGGCTTTGGGATTCCTCGGTTGAGTACAATTTAGGCAGCGGGAGCGGTGGTATCGATGATATTGGTGGCAGCTGGACAGCAGTTGGTCCGGAGTAAGCAGATGTCAGCTATCGGGCTCTACATACACGCCCCTTTCTGCGTGAGGAAATGTTCGTACTGTGCATTCAATTCAGTTGAAAAGCCAAAGGACACTTCGGGGATGTGTACCGCTCTTTCGGCTGAATTTACCAGAAGAACTCAGAAAGACAATCTGGAATTCCAGACCTTCTACGCTGGTGGTGGAACTCCAACTCTGCTTCCTCCCGAATTCTGGATGCGGATGATAGCTATGGTAAAGACTCCAACGCTTCGGGAAGTGACTATTGAAACCAATCCAGCCGTTCTTGATGCTATTGATTATTCTTCACTGCTGCTTGCAGGATTCAACAGGATCAGCGTAGGGGTGCAGAGTTTCAACGACAAGTATCTGAAGCTTCTGGGTAGAAGACACAATTCATCCGAAGCGGCAGAGACATTGAAACTGATATCAAGAACAGGTTTCAGAAACATGAGTATAGATTTGATGTATGGCTTGCCCGGCCAAACCCCTGAAGATCAGAAAACGGATGTTGAAGAAGTTCTTCGTTTCTTACCACAGCACATATCTACATATGATCTTACCCTTGAGCCGGGAACCCCAATGGGGGATAGAGGCAGGAAAGCATCTGAGGATGAATGTGTTGATATGTATTATCAGATTCATGAGATGCTTACTGCAAACGGCTACACTCACTATGAGGTATCCAGCTATGCACTGGAGGATAAATACAGGTCACTCCACAATTCTTCCTACTGGAACAGAACTCCCTACATAGGTATTGGCCCTTCAGCACACTCATTTACAGGCACTGACAGAAGCTGGAATATAAGTGGTATTCCCGAGTATGAGTCAGCCATTGTAAATGGTGAGCTACCGGTGGAATTCAGTGAAGAACTCACCAGCGAGGACGCAGCTAACGAGATTCTCGCTCTTGGCTTCAGAAACACAAACGGGGTAGACCTTGGATTATTGAAAGATCTAGGCTTTGATCTTGATCCCACTGATATTCTCAGTACAGGTCTTGTTACCGGAAGTGGAGATGTATTGATCCCGGACGAAAAGGGAATGCTCTTTGCCGATCTTCTTGCTCTTAAGGCAGCTGAACTGCTTGAAAGGATACCGGGGGTTTGACGAATCAGCCCAAACTCTGCATAATTGCCTTTCCTTATGCCTGTGCCCCTGTAGCTCAGTAGGATAGAGCGGCGGTTTCCTAAACCGTAGGCCACACGTTCGAATCGTGTCAGGGGCGCCAGGAATCAAGACAATAACAAAGCGGGGCTCTACACCATTAACGGGGGCAGTCCCACTCCATCCAGACACACAGTGCCTTCACACGTAATCTATAATTCTTTAAGTTCCCTAACCTGTTGACACAGAAAATGATTGTTCTATAGTAGATTTGTAAATTGATTTTTAAATAAAGGGGGAAAGCATGCGGTTTTTTGTCATTCTTGTTCTGTTTGCATTCTATATCAATTCAGCATTCGCACAGGGTATCGTAATTGACCACACCTGCGCTGATCTCAGCGGTATTCCATCAGTCTGGATTACTGCGGTTCAGAATACCATTCAGTCACATTACGCCCACACTTCTCATGGTGGTCAGCTTACCTACGGAGTTGAGTTTATCGAAGACAGCAACTCGGTATATGATTGCGAGATAGGTTATCTGACTCTTCCAACAGACCCCGGTGCATATTGTGTTTTTGATGGTCAGGAGTCAACAGGGTATGTGGGTCCGGAAGATTACTGGCAGACTACAGCTGGTTTGAATCTTACCCGTGCAGTTCTTGACAATAATCCGACAATTGATACCTCCATGTGGTCCTGGTGTACTCAGTGCAATTCTTACTCTGAAGCGCAGGTACAGGCTTACCTGGATGCTATGACATTGCTTGAAGGAGAGTATCCTGAAGTTACCTTCATCTACCTCACTGGGAATGCCCAAGGTACCGGATCTTCCGGATACAATAGATATCAGAGGAACAATCAGATAAGAGATTACTGTGCTGTTAACAACAAGGTTCTGTTTGATTTTGCTGATCTGGACTGCTGGTGGTTCAATACCGCAACCTCTCAGTGGGAGCAGAATACCTACAACTACAGTGGAACTGATGTGCCTTCAGAGCACCCGCAATACTATGGAGATGAGTTCGGTCATACCACTGTTGAGAGCTGTACTGTTAAAGGGAGTGCCTGGTGGTGGATGATGTCTGTGCTGGCTGGCTGGGGCACATCCGGGATTTCACAGGGTAGTACCTGTTCTTCAGATGACTATACAGTATTGCTTGCCAGCCCTGTGTCTCTTCCATTTGAACTGTCGGTTGATACACAGGTGCCGTGTGAACTTGCCATGGATATCTATGACATTACCGGAAGGCATACGGATCATATTTCAGGAGGATCGGTTCCTCCCGGAAAACATTCCTTCTTAGTAGATGGATTGAATCCAGGTGTGTATTTCATTATGGTAAATGACAGATCTTCCTTTTCCAGCCACAGAACTGTAGTGCTGAACTGAAATCGTTCTTTTGCTGTGCCGGTAGTTGACACTTTTGTTCCTGGTCTTTATTATGGCACCCGGCTTTGAACCAAAATAGGATCAGGAGAATAAATGATGATAAAGAACGGCAGTATCGTTTCCATACATTACGAGCTGAAGAATAAAGCCGGTGAGGTTATAAGTGCCTCTGCCCAGGAGGAGCCTCTCGTGTTCAAACACGGTACAGGGGCGATTATTCCCGGGCTTGAGAAAGAACTTACCGGGAGGAAGGCCGGGGATGAATTCGTTGCAGTGATACCCCCGGAAGAAGGCTATGGAGAGATAAATCCCTGTTTTTATGCTGTATTGAAAAGGGAGGCATTTTCCGGGATTGAAGAGATAAAACCGGGAATGCAATTTCAGACACAAGACGAAAATGGAAACAGCCAGACCATCAGAGTTATGGTGGTTGAAAATGATGAAGTAACCGTTGACAGGAATCATCCGCTTGCTGGAAAAACATTGTTCTTTGATGTTAGAGTTGTCTCTGTGGATCAATCATCCGGATAAAAGCAGGGCTTTGTTAAAGAATGAAATCGGCTTTAGCATTTTGGGCATTTTGTTTGTCATGGTCAATCAGGGTAAAACCTTTTTCGTTGAACAATCTGATACAGCTGTCTACAACATCCTTATTGAAGTGAATTCCATAGCCTTCTTTGATAACATCAAGAGCTACATTAACGCCTCTGCTTGCCCGGTAAGGCCTTCTTGAGGCCACCGCTTCCACTACATCTGCTACGGCAATGATGCTTGCCTCGATCATTATATCATCTCCCTTAAGGCCTCTTGGGTACCCTGAACCATCCTCTCTTTCATGATGCTGATAAATGACCTCTGCAATTGGCCATGGGAACTCAACTGCTTTTAAAATATCGTATCCTGCACCGGGATGAGTTTTAAGGAAATCCATCTCAAATTCGTTTAAAGGACCGGGTTTGTTGAGAATCTCAAGCGGAACATTTAGTTTTCCCAGGTCATGAAGAGTGCTTGCTATTCTAAGACAATCAATTGTGTTGTCGTCCAGACCCATATCACGGCCAATTGCACAAGCAAGCAAGGCAACACCTTTCTGATGTCCGGCGGTGTAGGGATCTTTCATTTCAACAAGAAGACTCATGGCTGTAACTGTTCCTTCAATCGCTTTCTTAAAACTGTCCAGGCTTTTGTGAAGGTTTTCCTCATGCAACTTGGTTTGAGAAATGTCGGTGACTATTCCGTCCACCATGCCTGTTTGATTATTCTTATTCTGTGAAATGAATCTTGCTGAAATAGATGCCCAGAATACAGAACCGTCTTTTCTTTTCATCATGGTCTCATAGTTCTCGACTAACCCGTTGGAATCAAGCTCTTCGAGAAATGACAATCTTGATTCTGTGTTGATATATATTCTTGTAGTGTTGTGTTGTATCAGATCACTTATGGAGTCATAGCCGAACATGGATGCCATCATTGGGTTAACAGAGATAAAAGTACCATTGTCTGCGGGGTTGCTTCTGAAAATACCCACCGGAACATTGTCCGAGAGTGTTCTGTAGTTTCTCTCGCTTTGCCTGAGAGCATTCTCGGCTTCTTCCCTGGATGTGATATCGTTAACTATTGCCTGAATGTAATTTCTTCCTCCTATCCTGATAGCATTAAGACTGACTTCAGCAGGGAATTCTTCTCCGTTCAATCTTGCGTGAACCCATCTGAAAAACTGAGGTTTTCCTTTGATGGCAGCTTGGATCTTCTCAGTTGCTTTTTCAATAGAAACACTTCCATCAGGTTGATTAACAGGGGAGAGCTCGTATGGTCTCAACCCCTTCAGGTCTTTTATTGTGCATCTAAATATTTCTGCGGCCTTTGAGTTGCAGTCCAGGAACATGTCCTCTTCCATGAAGAGAATGGCCATTCCGGAGTTGTCAAAAAGTGCTTTGTATCGATTCTCACTTTCGCTTAAAGCTTGTGTTGCAACTGCTCTGGCCTTTTCGTGTTCTATACTGTCCAGGGCGAAAGCAATATCATCGCACACCTCTGTGAACAATCCCACTTCTTCCACATCAGGGGGGACTGAACCAAGGCTGGTTACAGTGAGAACGCCAAAGATCCTCTTGCGGCACTCAAGCTTGCACGACATGATGTATCTCGGAAGATCGGAATCCGGTCTTAGCAAACAGCTTGTACAGATACTTCTTGCACTGTCTGAAATCCAGGGAACATCCATGCCGAGTGATTTATCAACGCAAGGGGTAAAATGACCCTCCATCAGTTGATCTTTCAGAGGTTCCAGGTCTTCACCATACCTGGCTTCAGATGCGGTCATGTACGAGCCATCCTGCTCGATTAGAAATACCCATGCGTCTTTATATCCTCTTGCTTCAACAAGATTCATACAGACAGTATCGATTAGAACTTGAGGATCAGTTTCTCTGGTTATCAGAAGGTTTATGCTCCTGATAGCTCTGAGTATCTGTTTGAGGTGATCAGCCCGTTCTTCAGCAACAATTCGTTCCTCAATTTCAATTCTCAGAAGACTAACGGTGTTCCTAAGACGGACCGTTCTTTCATCTACTATATCCTGAAGGTGCTCACGGTATTTCTCCAGTTCACTGGTTCTTTCCTTTACCTTTTCCCGGAGAGTTTCCTGAATGGAAATTCTTTCCTGTTCCACCTGCTTTTTCAAGGAGATATCCTGCATGATAATCTGAACAGACACCTTACCCTGATAATGAATAGAGCGCAGACTAACTTCAACATCCAGAAGACTGCCATCTTTTTTTATTACTTTTGTTTCATACGAACTTGGCAGATAGTTGTTTGGTTCTTTAATGGAGTGAGCTCGCAGCATTCTTCTTCGTTCAGAAGGAGCTATGAACTTCAGAAAGTTATGGGAAATCAGTTCTTCCCGGGGGTAGCCGGATAATTCGCTGGTAACCGGGTTCACATATGACAATTTTCCGTCAGTGACCAAAACGATAGCAACCGTAGCAAGTTCTACAAGAGTTTTGAAATTCTCTTCACTCTTCTGTAACGCTTCGATAGATTCTTTTTCAGAAGTGACATCCTTTACAACAACAAGAGAACCTTCAAAAGTATCGTTCTTAAAGACTGGAGAACACGTTGCTGTGTACCATCCCGTGTGTGTCTCAGTATCAAGTTTGTAAGTAAATTCAGCCATCTTCCCAAGACGATTTTTCTGGAAAGCTTTCTTGAATGGAGTGGATACACTTTCGGGAAGCACATCGGAAACAAACTTTCCCAGGAAACAATCAGATTCAGTGTGAAGTGGAGTTTTCAAATCACCCTGTCCATAAGTAAAACGGCCATCTGAATCAAAGATAAAAATAAGTGTGTTCTTCATAACGGAAAGCAGTGAAGATATGTAGCTCCCTGATTCCCTCAGAATATTTGCAAACTGCGAATCCCCTGTGATTTCCTTCACTTTTACCCTTCAAAGAGAACACTATTGAATACCCCTGTTTTTACATACATTGTACCTAATCTCTTTTAGGTCAAGTCCCTCTGGTATTTGAAACAAGGGGAATTCCTGAGATAGCAAAACACGGTGAAGTATAGGTTCTGTCAGAGCAACAATAGCGCATATGCCGGTAATAGGCAGTGTTTGACACTAGTGCTACCATAGTAGTAGTATTCAGTTAATACTAGCATGGAGTCATTGATACCTAATACAGAGGAAGGATCAAATTGAATAAAGACAGCTCGGTTGACAGGAAGTTCAGCAGAGAACTCAGCTCAGGCATTACCTCCCTGGCATTACTCGCAATTCTCGCTCAGGTGGAAGAGCCTATGTATGGTTATAGAATTGCAAAGGAAATGTCGGGAAAGGATGAGGATTTCCAGTTGATTAAACAGGGTGCCCTCTATCCGGTGCTCAAATCCCTGGAGAAGAATGAACTTCTGAGCAGCAGGGTTGAGCCATCAGTGTCCGGCCCGCCAAGACGGTACTACAGCATTACAGAAACAGGCCGTGAAGCCCTTGAAAGATGGCAGGATCTCTGGGAAGGTACCTGTACAGTGATGAACAGAATTCTTGGAGGAGATGTCCATGAATAGACAAATTGAGAACTACCTTGATGGCTTAAAAAATGCACTAACTGATCTTGATCGATCAACCATTCAAGATGCTCTGGCAGATGCAGAGGATCACCTTAACACTGCATATCAGATCGAAACTGAAGAAAAACCTGATGCAGACACTGGAGAACTACTGCGAGTCATCATTGAGAGATACGGGACACCAGAGGATATTCTGGAGCAGTACTCAGACATTGAGGAAATTACTACTCCTGTATTCGCCAGCTCTGAGAAGAAGACAAGCAAAGGTTTCCGCGGATTTTGTGAGGTAGTCACGGAACCCGGGGCCTGGGCTGCATGCCTTTACATGATTCTTTCCCTGATGACTGGCATATTCTACTTTACATGGGCAACCACAGGTCTATCTGTTTCATTGGGACTTCTCGTGCTTATTGTCGGGATTCCGCTTGCTCTTCTCTTTTTGCTCTCAGTCAGGGGACTTGGTTTTGTTGAGGGTAGAATGGTGGAGGCATTACTGGGCGTGAGAATGCCGCGAAGAGCAATTACCCCTGGCGAAGGCAAAAACTGGTGGTCTAAGTTCAAGATTATACTCACCACAAGAAGCACCTGGACTACATTGGTCTATTTGTTTCTCCAGATGCCACTTGGGATAATTTACTTTACTCTGATTGTTACACTCTTCAGTCTTGGGCTGTCTTTCATAGGAGCACCGGTGATTCAATACGGTTTGCATGAGCCATTTATCAGTCCGGAATTCTGGGTGCCTTATTATGTCATGCCATTTGTTGTGGCCGCCGGTGGAATGCTCATTGTGCTGACTCTTCATCTGGCAAAGGGAATCGGAACACTTCACGGTCGCTTTGCCAAGATTATGCTTGTAAGTTAGGAGAACATGAAACTATTAGCCTTCTATGCCGCAGGTCTCCTGATGCTCTGCGTGATGGTGTTTGGTGGCATAGAGGGTTTTTCTTTCAAGATTCACATTGAAACTGGTGATAGTCTCTTTGAGAGCACAGTGTTCAATACAGATCAACCCAATGCGGACCACAGGCTTAGTACAAAGAATCATGAACTTTCAGCTGCAAAGAGATCCTCAAGAGTTTAAGGCTAACCTCATCGTTCAATCGATCTCTGAGTTCGAATTCGCTTTGGGGT
>JAGLDB010000071.1 GCA_023145935.1 Candidatus Sabulitectum sp.
TTGGCACCCCGTAGTGGATACTTTTGGAACTTCTGCGAATAGTTCCAGAATTCGTTTGGGCACCATGCGTGGACACTTATCGAATTGATATGGTAGGAGCAGTCAAGGGGAACTTGACTTATTCTTTGCTTTTTCCCTCATTCAAAGGATCTACAGCTGAGTAAAGATTTCTGATAAGGGCAGGGTACTAAACCAAAGATGCTGGTCCAACTGTTATGTTTTCTAAGTTGATCTTCATGAGTTAGAATTTGACAGCTGTATAAAGTTATAAATACCATGACTCGGTTGGTTTGACGCACATTGATCAATTATGCATTTTACAGTAAATATATTGCCTGATCAGAAAGGATATCTATGGACAATTCTTATAGGAAGATTAGTGTACTAGGTGTTGTGTTAACTGATATTGTCGTGTATTTGTTTCCGGGAGCAATTTTGTTAGTGGGAGTGCTGACTTTTACTAGCTTAGGACAAAGCTTCTTGGAAGAACTTTCAGAAAGTGCTTTGGGTAATATTGTCTATATCTCTATTTTTATTATTCTTAGCTACGCATTTGGGCATTACATCAGCCGTTTTAGATATAGAGTAAACAGCAGATTATGGACGCATGCTCTTGGTTCATCAGAATACTCATGTTGTTGTGGGCTTACACCATTACTATCAAGAATGGTCAAGATTGTTAGACCCAATATACAACACAATATTAGCAATGTACCGCTGCAACCTAATGGCAGTGAAATTGTAGTTGAACCCGCAGAAGCTGGATACGTACTTCCAGAGAGTGTACTTGATTCGATTGAGGAATTTATTCGTAACAAATACCAAACACTTAATCATGCCTCATATACAGCAGCATGGTATTATGCACGAGCATGCTTCATGAAAAATATGCCCGATTTCTACTATAATTACTATGACAGATGGGAAGACCTTGGTATATTTAGACTAAATCTAGGCACAGTATTTCTGGTGTTCTGCATTGCAATTGTAGCTAATCCTGCTAGTGCCTCAGCAGCGCCATTTCATATACCAAGACTACTCTCCATTCCACTTCTGCTTGTTTCAGTCCCTGTCCTCGTAGCAACAATAGTTTCTGAAAAGCTTAATAGTATCTCCCGCAATAAAGCAGTTTGGCTTTCCCTACATAGCTTTGAACTATGTACTCCCAAAACATTGAATAGTGGATCAGTATCAAACAATATTGAGATATACATGCATCATATAGAATAACATGGTAGTTTATGCCGATGACAACACTAATTTCTCTTCAGTTTGAAGAACTCCATAACAACGTGGTTTTCAGTTAGAAATATCATCAGTACTACTAGGTCTTATTTTTACTACCCCGTAGTGGATGCGTTTCGATCTATTCTAAGCGGTTGCTTACATATTGGATTTTGGTATACTAGTTTCTGCAAGCAACAGTGGGAAAGACCTACAACACAATTGATTCAATGTAAAGAAATTAAATAATACATCGGGAAATGCATATGACTAATACAGGCAACAGAGCATCAAAGCCTTTAGATGTACCAAAGTCTACTTGCCCACCTACGGTTATTAAGTATATGGGCTCAAAGAGGAAGATTCTTAGCTTCATTGTGAACAGTATTCGTGATGTACATGATGGAGAACTAATCTGCGATCTGTTCTCTGGTACAGGAATTGTAGGCTCTGCACTAAAAAATGATGCAAGAATCTGGTCGAACGACATACAGGAGTATTCCTCAATTCTCGCAAATGCATATATGAACTCAGTTGATCCCAGTAAATACATGATTATCAGCAACAAAGTGTTTGCAATTGCGGAAGCGCATGTGGAGATACTGAAACGTAAATTTCCAATCTTGAAATTCTCATACAATGATGTGACTTCACTAGGTGAATTTCAAGTATTGGAGAAGAAACAGCAGGAATTGATCAACTTGGATTTCAAGGATCAGGATTACCATCTCTTTACAAAGATATACTCTGGAACTTATTGGTCTTGTGAGCAGTGTATGTGGATTGATGGATATAGACTCGCCGCCGATATGTACCGCGACAAGTCAATCTATCCGATTCTTTTAGCATCTTTGATGCACGCTATGGCATATAATGCACAAAGTACAGGTCATTATGCGCAGTATCGCGATGCTAATGACACCTCCTCCATGTCTGATATATTAAAATACCGTACGAAATCCATATCACCCTACTATAGAAGGAAACTGAAGCAGCTTCTTGAGTACAGTTCTGCGAATGCAGAAGATCATGTCTCAACTACATTAGGTTACACTGAGTGCTTAGAGCTTCTTCCCGAAAGTAGCTTGGTCTATGCAGATCCTCCATATGCTTTTGTTCATTACTCACGCTTTTACCATACACTTGAAACACTTGTGAAGTACGACTATCCTTCTGTGAGATACAAGGGACGATATCGAGACGATCGACATCAATCCCCTTTCTGTCAAAAGTCAAATGTTGAGATGGCCTTCAAGAGACTCCTCGAAATATGTACTCGAAGGAAACATAAATTGCTGATAAGCTATAGTAATAATGGTATGATTACTCTTGATGATATTACTGCAATAATCGAAGATGTTATGCCAAATTACATGATGTATATTAAACAACAGAATCATATACATAGTACAATGGGTAGACTCAATGATAAGAGTAGGGATGTGACAGAAGTCCTTATTATTCTTAAACCAAGGTAGGTATTATGCTGGAATTTAATACTTCTAAGTTGAGAACATCTTGGACTCGATACTCAATAGTGCACGCTGTGGAGCTCCTATCAGAGGGTGATCTAGCACAAGTTCTTGATGGGCAGATTGATAGACCTGTGATTCAAGCTTTACTTGGAACAGACGATTTGGCTAGGATACCCGATTACTGGTTCGAAGTGATGAAACACAAGAACACTCGCAGCTATTTTGCTCTGATCGCAGCAATCTTCACTCATCATGAGATAGTAAGAGACTTTGCTGATTTCTACACAGTTGATCCGTTTGGTGGACACTTTCTCTACAACAAGCCCAAAACGGGGCAACCGCTGAGAAGCAAAGTTCAGACGAATGTCCGGAGTGCCCTGATAGCTGGACATGCTGCTAAACCTAGCCTTAGATCATCCAAGGTCGTCGAATTTACCTTTCGTCCGCTTTTCAACGATGATGGAATTGGCTTGCTGTTTAAAGAGCTACTTTGTCATAGACTGTCAGTATTAGGTTTCAATGAGAACGAGATAGATTCGGATTTCACTCAACTTTGTTCAGCAGCCGGCTTTATTCAAGCAATCGGCCTTTCGGTTGATCAGTTTTGCTATTGGATCAGTGGGAACTCAGTGGAGATTACTGGATTTGAGGAACCCCCGCCAGATTACATCTTGCCCAACACACCAATACGAGGATTAATCCATTCAAGAGAGATCTCCTCGAGAAGGATTAATAAGAGATTTGCAAGCATAGTATCTAAAAATGACAAGAAGGAAAGGCTGCAAGAGTACTTGGATGACGGTTGGATATTGGCAAGCAAGCTTAAGCGAAGTAATAAATATGAGAAGGAAAAGCAACATGACATTGCTTTTGAGGATAAGGTTTGGGCAGTTTTCGCCAAGGCTGGATTTGATTGGCTGAATGAGGACCGCACGTTTAAAATTTCTTATTCCACAGCAGATGGAGTGCCACCAAAGCAGATAGATGTCATTGCTATTGATGAAGATGCAGCAGTTGTTATTGAATGTAAAAGTGCTAGAAAACGCAGAACTAGATCTTTTCAGAAAGACATTGCTGAGATAGGCCATCTCATGTCTGGTGTAAAGCAGACTCTAAGCGTTGCACTGAGCAAACCAACACGAGTAGCATGGGTTCTAGCAACAAATAACTTGCGTATTAATGACCAAGACAAGGCTCGGTTAAGGGCAGCTGGGATTTACCACATGAACGAGGATGAAGTAGACTATTGGTGGCAGATAACAAAGAACCTAGAGCATTCAACGAAGTATCAGATGTATGGAAGATTCTTTGCGAAAGAACAACTCCCTGGAGAGCCTGTACGTGTTCCTGCGATTAATGGTGTTATGGGCGGGCACTCATACTACTCCTTCTCAGTTGCTCCAGAAGTATTGCTGCAAATCGGTTTTGTACTTCATCGAACTGACATATCCACTCAGGCTGCAAATACTTACCAGAGGATGATTAAAGGTCCTAGAGTAAAGAGAATAAGCAGATACATCAGCGAGGAGCAAGGATTTTTTCCTAACTCTGTTATTGTAAACCTCATATCAACAGATGAAAATGGAAATTCATGCAAGCTTAAATTCGATGCGCTCGATAGCAAAGAACATGATGGGGATACACAACTTGGGGTGTTAACACTTCCTAACAAGTACAGATCAGCTTTCATTATTGATGGTCAGCATCGTATTTTCGGATATGGGAGCCTTTCTAACAAATTTACTGACCAGATACCGGTTGTCGCGTTTGAGGATTTGCCTACTGAGGATCAGACTCAGATCTTTATAGATATAAACCACGAACAGAAGTCAGTACCTAGAAACCTTCTTCGGACAATTATGTCCGAGTTCAATTGGGGCTCATCTAGTTTAGACAAGGCTTTTGAAGCTTTGAAGACAAGGTTTGTTCATCGACTGAATAGCGACGAGAATTCCCCTTTGTACAAGAGAATCATCGTAAGTGAAGAATCGAAAACTCACCAGAGATGTCTTACTCTTGAGCAGTTACTCAAGCACGGAGTCAGTGGTACTCTATTCTTCGGCAATGTTGTTAAGCGAAAGCTTGTACAGACTGGTTACTTCTGGACAGGGGATTATGAGGAAACGCTTGAGAAATGCTTCAGGTTCGTTACTCATTGTTTGAATTTACTTGAGCATGAATGCGCTGATCAATGGGATAAAGGGAGTGCTGAAGGTGGTTTCATTAGCATGAATGTTGGCATTTCCGCTTACTTCAGACTATTGGATGATCTCATCAGTCACGAGGTCGATAATGGATACAAACCACACGATGATACCGCTACTGGCATTTATAACCGCCTGAAACCATATATCAAAACTTTCTCTGAGTATGTTTCCAGTCTTGAGGTTAGCGACATTAAACGACTGCGCTCTCATCATGGAGCAGGTGCTGTGAAGAAAGTACTTCCGGAATTCCAGTACGCTATACATGAAAGCCACGAATCGTACAATCCTGCTGGGTTGAAGCAATGGGCAAAGGAAAGAACAGGGAAGTTCAATCCGATAGCGAAAGCGAACGGAGACGACCTTCAGTCAAGAATGAAAGACTATATCTTTGCTGCTCTAAAAAAGGAGTTTGGTGAGAAGTTTTGGTGGAACGAAGGGATTGGAAAAGAAATCAGGAAGCATTGCGTTAATACTGCCATCGATCAGGATAATATAGAACCTGTTCATAATTACCTGAATACTATACATTATAAAAGTATCATATATGATAATTCTGACTTACTACTAAATATTTTCACTCCACCAGGCAAGGAAAGTACTAAGAAAAATAAAAAGCTAGACTGGATTGTGAAGTTCAATAATATTAGGCAGAAATATTCACATGTTGAAAGAGAAAAGGTAACCGAGGCTGAGTGTGATTTCATTGAAGAGATTAGGGAGTGGCTTATTCCAAGAATAAGTTCATAGCAAAAGTACACCAAGGCTTCACTTGTATTTTGCTCATTTATATACAAGCAATCATTTGCGTGGCCAGTTGGTGCTATTTAGAAATATATGTAATTACTTGATTCTCTATAGTAATAATTCAAACAAATCTACTAACCCAACTTATCGCTTAAAGAGAAAAGTATCTTATTGTGAAGTCTCCCTTGTAGTTACAACTCAGCCTTGAGAGAGAGAAACGCAAGTGATCGAAAGCAAGGCTGAGAGCAAGGGAAAAGAGACTTCTCAATACTAGACTCAAAACAACTACTACACTAATCCCATTTGTTTCGTTTGAATAAAAAGGGTGCTTGACATCCGTTCAATGATGTTGTACAGTTGGTGTGCAACACAATAGAACGGAGAAGGAAATGACTCAAGAAGATCATGACTACCAGAAAAAGATCCAGAAGGAGAATAGGAAGAGATTTGGAGAGGTTCTCAAGAAAATTAGAGTAGAAAAGGGACTTTCTATAAGGAAGATTTCTGCACAATGCGGATTGAGCGCTTCTTATTGGTCTTACTTAGAGCGTGGTAAGTTTGGACCACCTTCAATTAGTAAAACAAAACAGATCGCAAGAGAGTTAGGGGTAGACTCTGACATGCTAATGGCTGAAGCAGGTCATTTCCCTCCAGATATTACAAAAGTAATAAGGAACAACCCCATGGAGATGAATGCTGCAATGATGAATTTTGGGAAAGAAGGGATCTTTGCTTTGTTACCAGTTATCAGATTAGGAATATATGATGAGTTGCTTGAGAATCTTGGGATATTTGATTTGCTTAAAATGCAGCCAGAGGAAATTTTCCTTCTACTAAAAAGGATTCTGACTGGGTTTAATACTTCGATAGAGGAGGAAACGGATTTACTTCAGAAAACTTCAAAAGTTTTAGAACTCTGGAATATCGATTTGGAAAGTAGGTAGAAGATGGAAAAGATTTCTGTGGACTCGGGCAATCAATTTCGGCAGGCAATGTCAAAAATGGATCAGCTTGTAACTGAATCAATAAAGCATGGTCATTTCAAGATGACAGTTGAAGGACAAATTGGAAAAGGGAAAAGAAGAGAAGTAATCATTAACGCTGGGAAAGAATACAAGTATACCATTCCAGTAAGTGAGCTTCCCTAGATGAACAAGCGACTCATGAGATTTGAGCGTATTTATAAAACAATAACGTATTGCCTAAGGCTATCGATGAGACTTCGAGGTTATCTGGGCTTTGGAGGTCTCAAATGGCTACAAAGGAACTTGTATCAATTACTAAAACAAAGAACTTCTTCAAACATGCTTTGGACATCAAACTCACTAGTGAGGAGGCACGGGTCGCCACTGATCGAATTGTGGAACTGTTCCAGCTTCTTGATAAATGGGACAAAGAGCATCTACTTCCTCCGTGTATTGCTTACTGGCTCCTCGACAGGGAGATGGATTTCCACTGTAAATAGCACATTCGTTTACAGCAGAGGGACACAGTTTGTAGCTGTGTCCCCTGCCGTAACTCTTTAGAGAAAGGAGAAGCTTTCATGAGAACAAATGCTTACATCTATGCAAGGGTTTCCACTGCAGAACAACAGAAAGAAGGCTTCTCAATTCAGGCACAGCAAAAGATGCTTCGAGGATACGCAAAGAAGAATGGTTTTTCCATTGTAAAAGAGTTTGTTGACAGCGAAACTGCAAGAAGTACCGGTAGGACCGGATTCAATGAAATGCTGGTTCTTTTGGGAAAAAAGAATAGCTGTAAAACAATACTTGTTGAGAAAACTGATCGTCTTACTAGAAACATGAAGGACTACCTTGCCTTAGACATTGAAAAGACTGGGCTTGAAATACATTTTGTGCGTGAGGGAAAAGTAATGTCTCGACACTCCTCCCCTACTGAGTTCTTTATGCAGGACATTGAAATAGCTCAAGCTGCTTATTTGAGTAGAAACATCAGTTCTGAAGCAAAAAAAGGGATGAAGGCAAAGGCTGAATCAGGCTTTTATCCTTCGGTGGCTCCTCTTGGCTACTTGAATACTGCAAATTCCTATGGCATTAAGGTAATTGTTCCTGATCCTGTGGTAGAACCTATGATTCTTAAGATGTTTGAGCGTTACTCAAGGGGTTCTGTTCCTATTCATATGATTGTTCAAGAATTGTTCGATGCTGGTGTTCGCTCCAAGCGTGGTAATAAGATAGGTGGTTCAACTGTTCACAAGATGCTGAGCAACCCCATATACAGAGGAAAGTTCATCTGGAATGGCAGAGAGTACCAGGGCAACCATACTCCCATTGTCTCTGCTGAATTGTGGTTCAATGTACAGGATGTGCTTTTGGGGCGCAGAGTATCAAAGCCAAAGCAGAGATATGAGTTTTCCTACACGGGTCTCATGGAATGCGGTGAATGTGGCTGTGCCATTACTGCTGAAAGACGAAAGAATAAGTACACCTATTACCATTGCACAGAATTCAAGGGAAAGCATGGAGATCCGTACATTCGTCAAGAAAAGCTTGATATGCAGTTCTCTCACATTCTCAAAGGGTTAAGAATAGATGATCGCATTGCCAAATGGATTGTAGACTCTGTAGAGGCCAAAACGGCTGACAAGAGGAAAACCCTTAAAGAGACAAAGGCAAGGTTGGTTAAACAGCGTGACAGGCTTCAAAGGCGGTCTGACGTGCTTTATGACGACAGACTCGATGGTAGGATCAATACTACTCTGTTCGACAGAAAATCCGCAGAGATCAGAAGAGAGATTGAGCTAGTGGATGAGAAGCTTTCAAACCTTGATTCATCATATGTCAATGATTTGTTGTCTAACGCAAAGGGCATTATTGAACTTTCGCAAAAAGCTAACAGGCTGTTTCTTACGGTTTCCGGAAGCGAGAAGAAGCAATTCCTTAAAAAGCTACTTTCGAACTGTACGTTAGATCACGGCACAGTTAAACCTGAATTCCAGTATCCTCTTGGTGTACTGTTTGATACAAATGCTAAGTGGAAAGCGTCTGGCGCTCTATGTTCAGATCTTTGTGCTGTTCATTCGTTCTG
>JAGLDB010000072.1 GCA_023145935.1 Candidatus Sabulitectum sp.
AGTTGTCCAGCAGACTCCAGCAGAAATACCCCTTCAGAGGGATTCCTTCGGCTGTTGCCCTCTGCGCCTGATAAAGATGGTTCCTAAGATAGAAGATCCTGTCGGTGTCATTCACCTTCCCTGATTCATCCGGATAGTCATCGCATGCACATCCATTTTCTGTAATATAAATCTCCTTAACTCCCCATATCTCTGAGAGAAATCGCGGTGCCCAGTAAGTAATCTCAGGCGACACTTTTATCCATGGAGCATGCATGTGAGGATAAGATGCAGGATGCTGAATGATCCTGTAACCCCGTTCAGATTCAGTGTCCGCCACCACATGGCGAGCCAGGTATAGATTAATTCCTACAAAATCTACAGGTGAAGCTATGATCTTCATATCGGCATCGGTGAAGTCAGGAGCATCAGATCCCTGTTCTTCAAGGTAGATATCAGGGTAGCGACCTTCAAGAACGGCTGTAAGGAAATGTGCATTCTTTTCCCTGAAGGCGGTTCTTGCAGCAATTATGTTTTCTTCGGTAGCAATTGCAGGAACACATATTGTCGGATTTTCCGCAAAGCCTACTCTGGCAGAAGGTGCCTCATCTCTAATTGCCTGAACTCCAAGCCCGTGGGCCAGAAGAGCATTGTGCCTTACTTGATTGCGACCCTTGAAGTCCAGGGTCACTCCAGGGGCAAAAGTCTGCCCAGGTGAGCAGTACCCTGCATCGGTAAAACAGACAAACTCATTTATAGTCATGAAATTCTTGACGAGATCACTGAATTCTGAAGCTATTAACCGGCAGTAATCACCGAAATACCTGGATGTTTCCCTGGATCTCCACCCTCCGAAATCATCCTCCAGGGCCTGCGGAAGGTCCCAGTGAAAAAGCGTTACCCATGGCTGTATACCTGCTTCAAGCAGCCCGTTGATCAGTCGTCGGTAGTAATCCATACCCTTTGCATTAACGACTCCTCTGCCTGATGGCATTATCCTGGACCATGAGATGGAGAACCTGTAGGCCTGAAGCCCCATTTTTTTCATAAGAGCTACATCATCACGGTAAAGGTTGTACTGATCGCAGGTTACATCACCGGTGTGTCCAAACTTTACTCTGCCCGGTGTATGCGAGAAGGTATCCCAGATTGAAGGACCTCTCCCGTCCTGCTCTACCCCACCCTCTACCTGATAGGATGCTGTAGCAGCTCCAAAAAGGAACCCTTCTGGAAAGGACCTGTTCATAACAACTCCTGTCATTTTCTATAAGCATTGCTGATTAACATGTGATGCCGGAATAATATATCTGAATCTGAAAGAAGCTCTTTAGTGTTTTCTACAGGTAGCAAGCATCATATGAGAACTAATCCTCCGTACGAAGCGGTTCAGGTTCAGGCGTAAGGAGCACCCCAGTTTCCTCAGTCTTACTGCAAAGACAATCTTGCTTTACCCAGTGATTTTCTGGGGACTATCCTGTACCCATGGCTGTAAATCTGCCATTTGCGGGAATCAAATGGGGTTCGATACTTCAATTAATTCAGCTGGATCCAATGAAAGCGCTTTCTCCAGAGGCAGACCCTCCCCTCCAATGAGAAGAGTTGTTGACAAGGGAAACTTTCGTCTAAACTGTTCCATGCCCCTGCGGGTGTGTCCCCGCGCCCCGGAGAACACCTCCAGGCCTGTAACAGAATTTCCTTTTCTGTAAACAAAATCAACTTCACTATCTCCAATATTCCAGTAACTCAGCTTTTCTTCCGGGTTCCCGCTGATCTTCCCATAGATGTATGCTCCTACCGCTGCCTCAACAAACCAGCCTCTTGCTTGTGGATTCTCTTCTAGCGTTCTCATGTTAATTCCCTGCACTGCACTTATCAAAGCGGTATTCATAGGTAGCAATTTCGGGCTTGATCCCCTTTTTCTAACCACACTTCCGTAATACTTCTTCAACCCGGTAATAAGCCCCGCTCCCTGAAGCAGATCCAGATAGTGAGCAAGAGTCGTTGTGTTTCCCGTATCTTGAAGCTGACCCAGCATCTTCGTGTAGCTCAGTATCCTGCATGGGTATTCACAGGCAAGCATAAACAGATTTCTCAGCAGTATTGGCTTCTCAACGCGGGCCATCATAAGAATGTCTTTTGAAATAGAAGTCTCAATCAATGAATCGAGTATGTAGCTCCGCCAGCGGTTGAAATCGCCAACCAGATCCGCTCCTCCGGGATATCCTCCGTAAACAAGAAACTGCTCAAGGTTAAATCCAAATGAGCTCTGCATTTCCAAAAAGGACCAGTGGCCCATACGAATTATCTCAAATCTACCTGCAAGGCTTTCAGACAAACCTTTCTGTATCAGCAAAGCTGATGAACCAAGAAGTACAACAGAAATTGGTGTCTTTCGACTGGTTTCCTGATCCCACAAAAACTTAACTACTTCCGACCAGTTCGAAACCTTCTGGATCTCATCCAGAATCAGAACAGTATGGGTTTCCGTGCTTTGGATCCTGGCAGCGTTCCATCTTTCTTCAATCCACACAGCACCACCAAAAGCATGCAAGTCTGCAGAAGCATACAGAGTGCTCACACCCTGTTCCTCAAGGGCTTTCATCACCTGTCTGACCATGGTAGTTTTACCAACTTGCCTGGGACCCGTTACTACCTGTATGCGCCTGGCTGGCTCCATTAAGCGTGCACGCAGATCGCTGTATTCTTTTCTTTTGTACATACATCTCCAATTACTCATTCTATTGAGTTAATTTACTCAATCCATTGAGTAGCTGTCAAGTTAGGAGATCAGACACAAAGGAAGTGATGGACGCGAGCTGAACGTAAATGTTCCAGCTGATTTTTAGAATCATAACGGTTTGCATGGGGGAGTATGAAGAGAAAGCCGGGTCTAGTATTTTTACAGATTGATAAGCAACAGTGAAACCATTGTGATGATAATTGCGGTCATTTCTCTGCGGGATAGTTTTTCACCGTAGAAAATCCTGCCTCCGAGGCAGATAAGAGCAATTGAACCGGCACTGTAGCTGGGAAAAACTACAGAAGCAGGCATTTTTGATAACGCATTTATCAGAAAGAATGATGCG
Organism: Candidatus Sabulitectum sp.; assembly: GCA_023145935.1. Next base: position 3,066 of record JAGLDB010000072.1, read on the forward strand.
AAGAAATTCGGGATTCCTACGCAAAGTCCAACAAAGACTTCACTGATGTCGGGCTTTTTTTAATCTTCAGAAGGCTGATCAGAAGAGCTGTAGTAAAGAGGAAGAAGAGAAACAGGTCTTTCATCCCCAGCATACCGTATTTCTGATACAATTTGTTGGTGAATTCAGAAACACCGCTGGAAAGAAAAAGAAGTAAGAGATAAGGCTTTATTGATGAAAAGATGTTGTCAGAGCCAATTCTGAGATTCACCATACCAATTGCGGTGAGAGCCAGAATGATTCCTGCCCATTGCAGCCCTCCCGGAAACTCCTTCCAGAAGATCATGCTCAGTATCATAGGAATAAGAATCCCCATCTTGGCATAGCTTCCAGCCATGCCCACGCCACTTTCACGCACGGACTTCTGGTAATAGAAGAAACCAAGGAAGTAGAGAATTCCTGTGGGTATACCTATAACAAGTGCCCACAAAGCAGAATTCTCAACAGTCAGGAAGCCTTCGGCGCACCGGTTATTCCCTCCAAGCTGATTCACTAGCCTTCCCCAGGACAAGTGAGTTAAACTGTTGAAAAGTCCCTTTTTCACAACAAGCCACAGAGAGATGGATGCGGCCATGGTGTAGTTCATGGAGAGAATTACAAACCGGTTGTGATTCCGCTCTTCTCCATGCTTCAGAATGAGCGCGATTGCAGTGCTGCAGAAGATGGCTGAAAGAAGATAGATCATTTCCTGACCGTCCTGTGACTCGGTTTTATTATCCTGATTATACTATTCCATTCGGTCGAAGACAGAGCACCACGGGTTAAGCCGTAGCTTTCAAAAGCAGGCTGGAAGATATAATCAGCAAGGAACTCCGAAAGGTCCTCTTCATCATTATGTTGCTTGGTTATCCGAGCGCTGGTCGCAGCATTTACAAGTACCATTCAGTTTAAGGATTGCAGCATCTGCTATCGACATAAATTGCCATCAAGTGAAGGGCTTACACTCTCCCAGTATCTAAGCCATTCCTTGGCTTTCTCAGAATCATCTTGCCCCTCTGGAAGCTCGATTCTGTCGAATTATACATGGTAGAAATTTGTTTAGAGTTGAGTTTATCTTCAGCATTTCCCCAGTCTCAAAGTCCCCTATTACATCAAAAAGAAATCTGTCAATTCGCTTTCTGATACCTGAGAGTATCGCATGCTTCATTGATTCCGGGTCAGTTAATGCAATCACAATTACATCAGAGAGTTATGCATTTTCAAGAGATTTCCTGCAGTTCTGATCTCGGTATAACAAGCAGTCTGCCCAGCATGTTCCTGCCTTTACCATCTCCCCCATCACCACAGTAATTATCGGCATTTGTGTGTTCTATGAGTATTGCCTCATCAGTAGACACAAGAAGCTCATATAGATCCGGATACTGTGTGAATTTTGCTTAAATCGTCTCTATCTTTGTCTGAACTTTTACTGATTCCCAGTCCCTATGCAACTTTTCTTTCCGATCTCTTCCTCGCCTTGCTGCCTCAGAAGGTGTCTTGGGCATCTGATCTCATCCTTGTCAGATGCTGATGAAAATTTCATCGCTTGAAAGAAGTGTTCGCTTGTGGGTCACTTCCTCCCCTTCAGCTTAACTGGAAAACGAGCTTAACTGGAAAACTCTCCGTACTCGGTTGAAGTACTATTGAACAGGATTCTTCTTTTCGCTTTTGCATCACTCATAAATTTCCATTAATGGGTTTCCGCCAAACTACCAATCCAGATCATAAGGTATACCATAACACTTACATAGTTCATCTTCCGTTGGAAGCCTGTACTCACTAAGAGATTTAATAATCAGCTTGATAAGCAAAGGTACTGATTCCTTTTGGGGATCAGAGAAATAGTTCGAAAGGTATTTCTCTATCTCATCCAGTTTGTAGTTATCATCTTCTTCTTTCTTACAGACATTTTCCAGGCCGTACACAGCCCATGTAACCTCTCTTCTAAGATTCTTCAGCTTTGAAGAACCATAACTTGAAACGTGTGAGTGAAGTTCGATTGCTCTATCAACCTCAATTCTAAGGAATATGTTCAATTCATCTATTTCAGTTCGACTCACCTGAACATCAGTTGTCCTCTCCTCTTTCAATTATTTCTCTTCCTTGTTCAAGTGATAGAAATCTAATAGAGATTCTACAGAATCACCCATTAACAATTACTTTTATTGCCTTTGTCCATTCTCCAATGCTCGGAGCTCTTTCATGAATGAAACACTCTGTTAGAAACTTCTGGAGAATAGCGCCTATGTGCGAATTTACAGTAAGAAAATCTAACGTCTCTTCGACCACATCCACTGAAACTTCTGCATCATCAGGTAATCCGTATTTGAATTTAGAGCCAATTCTCTTCAGATACTTGTATCTCCAGAGAATCTCATACAGCTCTATGATTTTGCTTCCGTCATAGGTAAGATCTCCTATAACATACTTCCCCTCATATTCGAATGATCTGGCCTCAGACGCTGCTGCCTTTTCAATCGAATCTTCTAGTGAATTATAGAATTTCCCTGATACTGGTTTTAGCTCTTTCTTTGGAAAAATGCGATTAAAGTTGTCAGGTTGTCCTTTCATTATTGCTTCAAGTTGATCGAAAGAAACCGGGAGGAAATTGTTGTTGTCCACCCCAACATCCCACTGTTTGCCTGAAGGTTCCAATTTGCCATGTGAGTGGCCATAAACCTGCCAGCTGTTAAAATGAGATCTTGGCCATACTCTCATAGCATAATGACAAGCAACTACATAGTTTTCATTAACTTTCTTTTCCCATATTTCGTGAGCATCCTTCAACCAGTAGTCATGACTCCCCTTAAGGAAAACATGAGTCCCGTTCAGCTGCTTGATATATTTGCTGGCATCAGCAATCTTTTTTGAGAAACAGAAATCCCCTGCGTGTATCACCGTATCTCCGCTTCCCACAACAGAGTTGTGGAATTGAATCAAAGTAGTGTTCATTTCCTCTATTGAGTCGAAAAGTCGATTGGAATGCTTTATGATGTTGGGATGCCCGAAATGCTCATCAGCAGTAAAGAAGTACATTCAAAACTCCTTTCAGTAAACAAATGCCACAAATGCGTTTTCGCGCAAATAAGGAATATAGTGTCTGAGTTTCGATTCGGTGTGACTAAACTCTCTTTTTCAATTGATTATATTACTGATTGGAGTAAAAAACATCAACTCCACATTTTTTTCAATCTGGGTTATGTTTGATTCTGTACATAGGGAGACTTTGTGGATAATCCGCTTGTGGTAATGGGTGCAATTCTTGTTGTTGGTGCCATCCTTTCTGGTGTCCTTAAACTTGCAAAACAATCATACATTGTTGCTTTCATTATTACCGGAATAATTGCTGGTCTTTTTAAAGGTTCGCTGGGAATATCACAACATGACATTGAATTTCTCTCGGAACTCGGAATAATTCTATTGCTATTCATTGCGGGTATGGAAATTGAGCTTTCTGCATTCAAAAAAAGATGGAAGCTTTTACTATCATTTGGACTTGCTCAAATTCTATTGAATACCATCATAGGAGTTTTCCTGGCTAAATATGTTGTTGATCTGCAGGGAACAATGCAAATTCTATTTTTTGGAATCTGTATTACACTCTCTTCTACCATCGTTGTCCTGAGCTATTTGAAGTCTTCTAATCAGATTGACACCTTGCATGGACAGATTATTCTTGGTTTAATGCTGTTGCAAGATATTCTTGCAGTTCTGGCTCTTGCTATGCTGGATAATATTGCTTCTGGCACCTCACTAGCCATATCTGCAGTTACAATCTTCGTTAAATTATTTGCATTAACTGCTTCTGTGTTTATTATCTTTAAGCTATTTTTAAATAAAGTATTCCGATTCTTTGCAAGATCCAGGGAACTTATATTTATTGCATCCCTCGCATGGGTTCTTGGAGTTGCGGCAGCAGCACACCTTGCTGGTATTTCTCCAGAACTGGCAGCTTTTATCGCTGGTATTGCCATATCCATTCTTCCCTATAAACTAGAAATCCAAGCCAATATGGAGCCATTAAAGGATTTTGGTATAATTCTTTTCTTCGTCTCACTTGGATATCAGTTGAATTTTAATGTTGAACTCACCTCCTTGATAATTCCCACCGTCATTACATCACTAGTTGTTCTATTAGGCACCCCCCTTCTTATCCTTTTCATAGGGTATATTGTTAAAACTAAAAGCAGACCTAGTTTCTATATAGGTTTAATTATCAACCAGATCTCAGAGTTTTCACTGATACTTGCAGCACTTTGCTACATGAGTGGAATTTTTACAGAGAAAGCATTCATGGTTCTTACATTTTCCACAATCATTACAGTTATTCTTTCCACTACAGGCCATCAGTATATTAACAAATTCTATAAATTATGTAAGATTCCTTTGACATACATTGAAAGATTGCTTCACCGGAAGAATCCGCTGATGAAAGAAAATATTGAATTGAGCAATCATGTAGTAATTATCAGTTACAACTCACTTGCGGATACTATGATCAAATATTTTCTGTCTATTGATAAAACTGTAATCCTGATCACCCTAGATCCAGATGAATTGACCGTTGTACAGAATTCTTTCAAGGATACTCTCTGTGTTTATGCAGATGCATATGATCCCGATACATGGGAGGACTTAAGGTTCAACCATGCTTATGTTGTTGTTTCCTGCATTATTGGAGGATTGAATACTGAGTTGGGCATTCTTGACTGGCTTAAAACCAGAGAGTCAACTACATCCTTCATTGCAGCGACGGATGATAGACCAGAGGCTCTGGAATTGTATAACGCTGGTGCTTTGTTTGTAATGCATACTGAAGATCTGGCAGCTGAGCGAGTTTCTGAGATTCTTGAATCCTACGGTAAGGATATACATACCCTGGAACAATCAGGTATAGTAGCAAAAGAGCTTCTTCTGGCTGAGTCAAAGAAGGAAATAATGGGATATCTCTAGAAATCCTGCTCCAATTACTAAACTCCTCAGTTTTGCTATCCAGGATTTCTCATCAGTGATGTTAACCAGTGTAAAATACAGCGTGGCTTGCAATGCTCTATTCAAGGAATCTACTCAGCAAACTGGATCCAGTTACATTTTCCTTAATACTTAAATACTTATGATTTTTTTACAAGTGGGACAATTGAATTGACCATGTCTCATAGAAATCATAGGAGCATCACATGATGGGCAAAGACTAATTACAACAAGCATTTTGCAATAGCAACAACTGTAATCACCGGGCTGAGGGACAGAAAGATTACCATTACAGGCGGGACAGTGAAATGACAAACTTTTAGATCTAGAATTTGCAGAATTTTCTTGAATTCTTTCTTTCGCCCAACCAAAAAGAGCTGGGACTCCCTTTGCTATTGCTTGGATTAACAGGGCATGCATACAAACTCCATTTCAATAAGAAAGAAGGAACCACTTAAGTTCTAAATTTATTCTGCAATCTGTTTATCTGTGCTACTATCAGAAACAAATTCGTTACTAACTTCCTCAGATTCTGAGCTAGCAGGATAAGTAAAAACAATTTCTGAGAAAGCTGCTGGGGTAACTCCCTGCTCTGGGTTAGA
>JAGLDB010000073.1 GCA_023145935.1 Candidatus Sabulitectum sp.
TATCACTATTTGCCGGATATATTTGCAATGAACTTGTTTTTACGAGATTACAATATTTTCTGGGAATCAAGCTATTCAATTACTTTCGCAGAAGAATTTTAGAAGAATTTCATTTAAACAATACTGCTTATGGATGGATTAGCTTAAGTGATGGGAAATAGGTTTTATATCTTGCTGTATCCCTAGTTATTAAATTAAATTTTGATATGGAGGCATGTGCACCAATAAAGAAATCGGGCAAGGTAGATGTTTTTGTTCCATGATTATTTTTGTATTTAAGAAAGACTTTACCTGCTAAGAAAAGCGCTTCACGTGGCATTTCAATTACATTTATAGTGCTGCATTTAGAAATTGCTCTTTCAACTTCCTCAATTTTATTAAAGCCAATTGATACCTCTGTATAGATAATCGAATTTATGTATAATGTATTCGTTTGAGAGTATTTATCTAAGGTTATTTCTGACCAGTTTGCCCAAATAGGATCGTCAGTAAACAAATCCAGCAAGACACACGAATCAATCAATATACCATTCATGTTATCCTCTTGTGAGACTCATGATTTCGTCTGTTGTCATTTTAGCTGTAGCTATCCCGCGTAGTTTATTAAATTTTCCGGTAATTTTAGGTTTACTGATTCTAACGATGTAAAACTTACCATTGTCCTCTCTAAAATCAATATCTGTTTCGGGTTTGATTCCCAATTCTTCTCTTATATTTTTTGGGATAGTAACTTGTCCTTTTGCTGTAACATGCATAGTTCACCTCCAAGTTGAACATAGTAATACCAATATAGTATTACTGCTTCGGCTTTGCAAGGTTACTTTCTTTTTTGTCTTTTTCGCGTTTAAAGAAGAGTAATCGGGGTTGTTTACAGCCACCATCTTTGACGTTATGCTCTTTCATAACAATCAAGGAAAACATGGAGGTAAAGCATGAAGCTTCTTTTTCTGCTTGTGTTGACTGTATGCGTTGTTGTCAGCTGTTCAGATAGTTCCGGCCCTGAAGAAGAAGGTGAATACACGGTTTTAGCACCGGAGAATCCCCAACCCGGGGGAGATAGACTCTTCGGCATAAATCCGTCGGAAAGCAGTGAAGGCTTTTTTCCTGCGTTCGAACTGGCTGTGGAAGCCGGGTTACAGGTAACAGAGATCAATCTTTCCTGGGATCAGATTGAAACTTCTCAGGGAGTATATGAGGATCCGTACGGAGTACTTGAGGCAATAACATTCTACGGTTTTGAGGATGTGGAAGTGCTTCTAACGATCGCGGTGATAAATACAGTAACAAGAACGGTTCCTGACTATCTTGACGGCTATGACTACAACTCTCCCGAGGTAATTCAGGCTTTTGACAACATGATTGAATGGGTACTTGATCAGATATCTCCATCTGTTACAATTGCAGCTCTTTCAATCGGGAACGAAGTGGATATTCTTCTTGATGGCTCTGCTTCGTGGAGTGATTATGAAAGCTTTTTTGTTGCTGCTGCAGCCAACCTGAGCCAGAGCCATCCTGATCTGCCGGTCGGTGTGAAATGCACAGTTATGAACGGGTTACTCAAGGGAGAGGCAGGAGATATACAATCCATAAACCAGTTCACCGATGTGGTAATGCTGACCTACTATCCGCTGGACGACTGGTTCAGCGTACTGCCTTCTTCTGCTGTTCATGATCATTTTGATCAGATAGTGAATTATTTTCCCGGAGCAGGAATATGGATTGCCGAAGTGGGATACCCGTCTGGCCCTGAGTGCAACAGTTCTGAAACCAGCCAGGCTCATTTCTTTCACGAGGTTTTTACAGCATGGGATGATCACAAGGATCAAATCGATTTCCTGCTTATCGACTGGCTTCATGAGGCTACACCGGAGCAGGTGGCAGAGTGGGAGTTGTACTACGGCTCCTCAGATCCTGCATTCCTTGAGTTTCTTTCCACGCTGGGGCTTCGGAACTATGATCACACAGACAAATATGCATGGGTACAGCTGCTTGCAGAAACAAATGCAAGGGGATGGAATTAATAGTACAGGTTGTTGCAACAATTACAGTTTGTGATGCTGTTCAACATGGGGTACCAGGGAATGGGGTTTCTCAAAGCCATGAGAATTCATAAGTGATTCATCACCCATAACGGTTCTGGACGCACCGTCGGCACAGATCACACCGTTGTTCAGAAGTACGGTTCTGGAGCAGGTCTCCAGCAGGAATTCCAGATCATGCGAGGCAACCAGCAGTGTTTCCTTTGAATCTATAAGAAACTCAATCAGTTGCCTTCTTGCCCTGCTGTCCAGACTTGATTCAGGCTCATCAAGCACTACAACCGCAGGGTTCATTATCATGACTCCCCCTATGGAGATCATTCTTTTTTCCCCACCGGACAGATTGTGTGGAGGCCTTTCAGCCAGATCCAGCATATCTATTTCAGCAAGATATCGGTTGATGATGGAATCAGCTTCTCCCCGGGAGTAACCCAGATTGATCAGACCGAAAGCCATATCATCTCTTACTGTGGGGCAGAACAGTTGATCGTCTGGGTTTTGAAAGACAAAACCGAGATTGCTGTTAAAGCTTCCGGTTTTCACAGAAGAATTCAGAACAGAGAGAGAGCCTGAGTCCGGGGTAAGTATTCCAGCCAGAAGCAGGAACAGTGTTGTTTTGCCGGATCCGTTGGGCCCTATCACCCCTACCTTTTCACCTGGCATGATCTCAAGATTGATACCTTCAAGCAGTGGTGGCTGCCCTGGATAGAGGAATGTCAGGTTCTTTATGGATATGTGCGTGCTTTCTAAGGGATTGGAATTAATCAATAGTTATCTCCAGAATTACCAGTATTACAGATAGAGTTACAGTAAGAAGAAACATAATCATGCCGGAGGCAGAGAATCCATTATCAACACTTCGGTTCTTGTTGCGGGTAAAATCGCTTCCATAACCTCTCATATGCATTGCGTGAAAAACCATCTCGGATTGCTGGAATCCCCGTATAAGAAGCGTGGCTGCTGCTGGAACTATTACTCTGAATCTTTTAGATATGCTTCCACCAGGCACATAGCCTCTCAGTTTTCTTGCATTCTTCATTTTTCTGTAATCCTCACCAATGACCATAATGTACCTGCCGGTCATAATGCCTATATCCACCAGTATGGATGGAATAAGCATTCTTTTCAGTTTTACAGATAATCCGGACAAGGGAGTGGTGTTTACCATGACAATTCCAATTGTGATCACACTCAATACCCGTGTACAGGTATTCATTGCAAGAATGAATCCCTTTGATTTCAGAGCAAAAGGACCCGCTTTATAAAAGATTTCACCTTCTGAAAACAGGATTAGGAATGTACTGACAGCCAGCAGAAAGAATACAGGTGCCCTGAGTCTTGAAAGCAGCAGCTCCAGCCGAACGCCTGACGCAATGAACAGCACCGCTGCGGCGCAGGGAAGCAGGAACATCAGATGCTGGTCTCTTATGAAAGCCATGGACATCATAAGAAGAAAGAGGCTGGGAATTTTAAGGGTTGTATCCCAGTTCTCAAAGACTTTCATTCGGGCATTCTCTGAAGGCATCCTATACCAGCATATCCGGTTTAACTTTCAGCAGGAACCTGGCAACAAGAGCTGTGAAAAATCCTTCTGCCAATGCTAAAGGAAGATGTGCAACCGCCATGGCAAGAATGCTTGATAGTTCTATACCCGAGTCTATGTGTTCCGGCATGGTCAATACTAGAATGGAACTCGTAAAGATCACTGCAAAAGACACTCCCGCAAAGCCTGCAAAAAAACCGGGTATAAGAGACATATTCTCTTTATGTTTTCCTCGCAGCAGTCGGTATACAGCTCCTGCAAGCAGTGCTGCCCCGCCCATGGAAAGAGCATTAATTCCCAGGGTTGTAAAGCCGCCATGGCCGAACATTGCCGCCTGGAAGAACAATCCAACCAGTATTGCAGGGAAGGATATCCAGCCCAGCAGAATTCCCATAAGGCCTGCCAGAATAGGGTGAACGCTCACAGGAGGGATGGGTATGTGTATCCAGGAGGCAACGAAGAAGGCCGCTGCCATCACCGATGCTCTTGAAACAACCCTGGCGGAATCTTCACTGCTGTTTTGGGCTTTCTTCACAGAGAGCCATGTAAGAAATGCAGTTCCAGCATATCCGGCAATACACACCTCTGCTGGCAGCATCCCGTCAGGAATGTGCATTCTGACCTTTTAGCTTTGAGGCGAAGAACAGAGCGGTGCCAATAAAGCCCCAGACAACGCAGGCTGACATCATTATGATCTGCAAGGTTGTAAAAGCACCCTGGTCAATTCGTGTGTCAGTAGATCCATCCAGAGAGAAATGAACTATGTCTCCGTGTCCGGCTTTCCTGACCTGCACATCCCATGCGAGAGACTGTTCCATGTCCGGCAGGAATGCGAATTCCCCGTTCTCATCAGTCAATCCGCTGGTGTATGGTACCGATGGTGCTGCTGCAGAGAATACTGTGACCTGAGCTTCGTTCATGGGAGTACCGTCATCAAACGCAGCTGAAATATGAACGGAGTCTCCCTGAACTTCCCAGATCACCCGTGCTCCGTGTCCGAACACGGGCAATGCGGTAAGTAAGAGTGCTGCAAAGAGCAGCAGCCCTTTTACTGAATCACTGTGCAGTGACAATGTCCTTCTCCTGTGTGACCAAGCGTAGGAAGAGCTTCCTGTAACCTGGTGAAAGTTTCCTCTGGCAGGTTTTCGAAAAGGGTTGTCAGATCTTCAGATACTGTGCCTTCCTGCATGAGTTCTGCAAAGGGCTCAAAGCCTATTGCCATCAAGTTGAGATCGCAATCCGCCGGTTGCTCAATGTCGCCGAAAATGTGATCGAAGTGAAAGGTCATTTCCAGATCTCCTGCAGATTCCGGTGTTACGAAGCCTTTTCTTGTGTCACCAACAAATTCACCGGCAGTATATCTGTAACCGTTCTCAAATCCAAGGAGCACATTGTATGACTCTTCACCCTTTGCGGCCTGAGCATCAATGAAAATGCTGTAGCCCTGAGAAGGCCCTTCCACTGCAGGAACCATGCTCCATGAAAGAGCATTGTAATGACCGGAGGGAACATCTTCCAGAATACCTGCGAGAACAGGTTCTGCATTCTCGTCACCTTCAGCCAGATCAATTGTAAAAATACCCGGAAGATCAACTTGAACATCTCCGATAATCTCTTCACCTGTATGGGGATCGTAAGGAGGGTTGGTCTGATAGGCTGCAACATCGGTTATGGTTACATAGACATGTCTGAATGTTATGTGCCATCCATCACTTGAAATAAAACCCGCTCGTACAAAGTCTTCTCCGTTTGCTGCAAAAACAAGATCTCCGGTGGTTTCCTGCTGTGTTTCAACAGTTGTTTCCTCTGCATTTATGTCGGCCTCGTCTGTACCGCAGGACCCGAAGACCAGGCTGAGAGCAAACAACATTGATACAAGTACTACTGTTCTTTTAGACATTCCTGCCTCCTGTTAGTTTTTTCCTATATGCCGGCAACAAAACCGAAAGATACTCCTGTGATCATTTCATCATCGCCAACTTTGATCAAATCGAACTGTGATATCAATTCTATTGATTCTGTTACAAGGTAGTTAACCCCGAAGGAGACTGATGAATAATCGAATTCATTATCACCATCTTCGTCCTCTGAATAGTCAAAATCAACTGCTGTAAGAAGTTCTACATTCCCGGAAAGCGTGTAGTAAAGAAGAGGCTGAAGCCTGGTTGACATATTTCTTTCATTGGAATTCCGGTTTTCAATTGTTTCTTCTATCTGGGTCTGGAATCCCCAGTTGTTAAAATCAAAATTTGTTTCAATCCCCAGCGCGATGCTGCCGTCGGTTCCTGTAGAGCCTGATAGATCCAGCTTAAAGGCATCTGAATTGACCGCAGTCCAGAGCAAGCCAACCGAGATACCATCTGAGGGGTTTGCAAGATATCCGTCTGCTTCAGCTGAAAAACACACTGAAGTGGAAAAGCTCTCAGTCACGCCAATTCCCATAAGCATTTCAGAGGAAACACTGGAAGACCCCGATGGACTATCAAGACCTGTATATCCAAAGTAAACTTCAACATCACTGAATCCTGGATCAAATGCTTCTGTAGTGTCCAGGGCAAAACTGGTGCCACAGACAGCAAGTAACATGCATGAAAGAACTCCAACCTTGGTTTTCATTTCTCCTCCTTTATTTATTGCGAACTTTCGCAGTTGCGAATCTTCGCAACTATTTACTTCTCAGAACTCAGTGTCAACTTTGCCAAGTTGAAGCCGAAAATCAAAGAATCAATTAATTTCAGAGCTGCTGCACTCCCCGCACAGGCCATGGATGGAAAAATGATATGGATGGCAATCAAAATCGTAAAGATCCTCGATTCTTTCAAGAAATGCGGAAATGTCTTTCTCAGATACTTCAGTGACAGAACCACAGTGCTTACACACCAGATGAATATGAGGACCGTGCTTACCGGTAGCGTATGCTGTTTTCCCATTACCTAGATCAAACTTGCTTGCCAATCCATTTTCAACCAGCAGATCCAGTGTTCTGTAGACTGTGGCAATATTTATGGAACTGGATTTTTCTCTTACAATTTCCATTACTTCTTCAGCAGACATGTGTTTGCCGCAATGTGCAATGATCTGTACTATCATTTCCCTCTGCGGAGTAATCCTATAACCCTGATCTCGCAGCTTTTTTAAATGTGTATGGCAATGAGACATTCTGACTCCTTTATTGAGAATGTTTGCAACTAGGAATATCTTGGTTTTGCCAGACCAGTCAACAGGAATATGAAAAAGGCCTGGTTTCGCCTCGTTACTTGGAGAGGCCGAATCCGTACCCCGCCTTTTGCTCAGGCAGTTCGGGAGATCCGTGTGCAGTGGATTCGGGAAGCTGATCGTGCTTGTGTTGGATTGCGCTGATTCGTTCCACATATTTGCCAAAGTGCGTTAACCTTACATATCTACAGTGTGACACTATTGTTATCTTTGATGTATATTCCAACTGGAGGAGACGCACATAAGTGAAATTTTACAAAGAGATTAATCTTACTTTTCGAGGGCAACTGGCTGATGAGGGTCAGATTCCTGTGTTGCAATTAACAATTGTTCTTCAAGCTTTGCAGAAGATTCTTTGTGTTATCGCAATGGAAACCCTGGGATTGACTTTCTCAAGTAGGCTCATAATTCCGAAGCAAATAAAGGAAAACTACCAACTTGTTTTTAGTGGTATTAGCAAGTGTTGCCTTCAAACACATGTTGCATTTGGCAATGTTAACAGTTCTTTGTTAACACCTGCAGAAATTGACAAAATACTGGAGAAATTCAATTTGATTAGCAAGCATGTGGAGAATCGTGATTGTGATTCTTTAGAATCGGACATACCCGATGCAGGATATAGAGAAAATATATTTTTTCAACTACAACAACTGATGCCTGAGTCTCACAGCGGCTATTCGCTTCAAGTAAGCGAAAAAGGGGCAGACTATTGTCTGTTCAATTCAGAGAAAGTCCAAGCAAAGTTTCTTGATTCGCAGTATGCTAAAGCTAAGAGTACTGCCGAGTTTCAAAAGAAGAATGGACAGGTTATTGGCACATTGGTAGACATTAATTTTATGGAGCAAGAGATTACTATTTTGGATATTCTCAGCAAATCGCAAGTGACAGCAAAGTATAATCCCGATGCAGAATCAAAATTACTTGAATTGAGAAGAATGTTGTTGAAATTAACAGGTGTTGTTGTATATGGGCATTCGGAGAAACCCAAGAAGATTCTATCCGCTACTATTACATCCATGAGTACTGATGATTACCATCTTGAATCTGTTTTCACTGAAGGAAGCAACTTGATGCTAAAATCTCCAATTGATATCGAAGTAAGCTATGATTCTGGTCTGGAAATGTTATGTGCAAAGAATCTGGATCTTAACCTTGATGTTTGTGCTGTTTCACGGGTTGATCTTGAAGAGGAAATACAGCTTGAAATTGCTTCTCTCTGGAGAACTTATTCAGACGAAGATGATGAGAATCTTACTTCAGCTGCTCAGAAACTGAAGCACTTTCTGAAAAGTGCTATCCTCGAAACTTCATTAGATGACTAAACCCAAGCTTGTGGTGGAAAAGGCTCTCAGGAAAAAGGGGTTTCTGGAAGATTCTGGAGATCACCACCGATTCACATACAGAACACTCTCGGGGAAAACAAGCATAATCCGAACACATACCAGTCATTCTAAAGCCAAAAAGGAAATCAGTATCCAACTGATTAGCCGGATGGCCAGGCAGGTTAAACTTTCCCGAGCAGAATTTCTTGATCTTATAGATTGCCACCTTTCTCAAGAAGGCTATGAAGATATTCTAAGAGACAAAACTCTTCTCTAAAACTTTACTTGCTGGGGCTTGCAGAGTTTTTTGATTTAAGTACATTGGCCTACATGAGTTCAGTCCACCCGATAACGCTGGGGCTTGCAGAGTTTTTTGATTTAAGTACATTCAGAAGGAG
>JAGLDB010000074.1 GCA_023145935.1 Candidatus Sabulitectum sp.
AGGAGTTTCCTCCACAGCGGCTTCAGCAACTATCTCATCTTTTTTCTGCTCATCATCAAAAGAAGTTGTATTTTCTTCAACGACGGTCTCTTCAACAGGGCGTCCCTCAAGAGATGTTCTGAACTCAGCCAGCTCTTCCATTGGGCGGCCGTTGAAATAGCTTCTTACACTGAGTACGATTCTGCGGCTTGAAGGTACAACTTCGATAACCCTGAGAGGAAGATCGTCTCCTCTGCGAAGAACAGATGCTGGATTCTCAAGTACATCCCAACCGAGCTGGCTGAGTGGTACAAAGCCTTCGATTCCATCTTCAAGGTCTACAACTACGCCCCGGTCGAGAATCTGAGTTACTATTCCCTTGACCTCTGCGGTCTCAGGGTAGCGATCACTCATTGAATCCCATGGATTTTCCTCAGTCTGCTTAAGGCCCAGAGAGATGCGATGATTCTCGCGGTCTATGCTGAGAACAACAACCTTTACCGGCTGATTCTTCTGCACTATCTCTGAAGGATGACTGATCCTTTTTGTCCAGCTCATGTCAGAAATGTGGATAAGGCCATCTATGCCGTCCTCGATCTCAACAAATGCTCCGAAGTTGGTCAGATTTCTAACCTTGCCGTCCACAGAAGATCCAATGGGGTATCTCTCCTCAATGGAATTCCATGGATTTTCCATGGTCTGTTTGAGCCCCAGAGAGATCTTTCTTTCTTCTTCATTAACACTGAGAACCACTGCCTCAACTTCGTCCCCTACTGCAAGAATCTTTGAAGGGTGTCGGACATGCTTTGTCCAGGACATCTCAGAGATGTGAATAAGGCCTTCTACTCCTGGCTCAATCTCTACAAATGCGCCGTAGTCCGTAATGGAGGCAACTTTACCTGTAATCATTGTTTCATTTGAATAGCGTTCTGCAACACCTTCCCAGGGGAATGGCTGAAGCTGCTTGAGACCCAGGGAAATGCGTTCGCGTTCTTTGTCAAACTTAAGAACTTTAACATCAATTTCCTCACCAATTGTAAGAAGCTGTGATGGGTGACGAACTCTTCCCCAGCTCATGTCTGTAATGTGAAGGAGACCATCAATACCGCCAAGGTCAACAAATGCACCAAAGTCGGTGATGTTCTTTACGATACCCTTCCTTACCTGCTCCTCCTCCAGCTCCTTGATCAGGTTCTCCTTCAGTTCACTTCGGGCCTCTTCAAGAACCTGTCTGCGGCTTACTACAATGTTTCTGCGACGCTTATTCAGCTTGATAACCCTGAAGTCCAATTCGTTTCCGCAGAATTTCTCCAGATTTGGAACCTGTCTAAGAGCAACCTGAGAACCTGGAAGGAATGCATCAACACCCATGATCCTAACAGTAAGACCACCTTTTATACGCTTGATAACCTTACCCTTGAGAATAAGATTCTCATCGTATGCAACTTTGATATCGTTCCATACTGTGTGGAAGTGTGCCTTTTCCTTGGAAACAGTTACGCGTCCGTCGGTGTCCTCCAGGCTTTCAACGAAAACATCAACCTTTGTACCAGGCTCAGGTGCATCTTCATCACGGAATTCCTGAAGAGGAATAACACCCTCGCTCTTGTAACCCAGGTCTACAATAACCTCGTTATTCGCAGTCTTAAGTATGGTACCAGAAATAATGGTCCCGACTTTTACTGTGAAGTTAGCGATAGTGCCTGCATAAGCAGCCTCAAAATCGCTACGCTCACTGGCTGTGTAATCATGACCTTCAATGGTCTCGATCTCTTCAGCTGTGAGGCCAACAACAAATTCTTTCATTTCACTCATTCAAAGTTCCTTTCTTTTCCTTTTGTTTTATCTTTGATTTCCTTAACTTTATTTAGTATGTATTCTGCTGACATTTTGGCTCCGCCTTTTTCGTGCATGATCTCAAGCTCTTCCGGCAGAATTAGCTCACCGAATGTTACACTGAATCTTGATTTGAACAGCAAAGTGCTTTTGGGATCGTCCATACCTTTCAGTAAGAAAGGAAGCACAGGAGCTGAAGTGGCATGTGCAATGTATCCTACCCCGGCCTTGGCAGGCAGCATTACTCCGTTCCTGCTTCTTGTTCCCTCTGGAAAAATAATAACTGCTGCCCCGCTGTTCACAAGTTCAATAGCTTTATTCAAAGCACCGGAATTCACATTAGACCTTCTGTTGATGGGAAAAGCTCCCAGCTTCTGCATAAACCAGGAAAGAAAGCGGGTCTTGAACAAGCTGGACTTCGCCATGAAATGTACAGCCCTGGGGACTGCTGCCGCAATAAAGGGGGGATCCCAGTTTGATATGTGGTTTCCAGCAAGGATCAGATTTCCCTTTGGGAAATTCTTCCGATTCACCACTTTCATTCTGAATATAAGTGTTGCAATAGTAACAATAACAGGTCGGAGAATTATATCTACCAGAATTGATCTTTTCATATGATGCACCGCTCTGCGTAAGCGCGAAGAACGAAATTGACCTGCTGATCGATAGACATAGTCGTACCATCAAGCCACAGGGCTCCCGGAGGAAGCCTTAAGGGGCTTTCGGATCTGTTCCTGTCTCTGTAGTCTCTACGGAAAACAGATTGAACCATGCTGTTCATTTGAGAAGTGTCGTGGTTCATATCTTTCAATCTTCGCCATGCTCTTACGGCAATATCTGCCACCACATAAACTTTTAGCGCAGCGTTGGGAAATACTACCGTCCCCATGTCTCTGCCCTCTGCCACTGTATTGTGTTTCTCGCCAAAAGCTCTCTGAAGTGAGACCATATAATCTCTTACTGCACGATGAGCAGATATGATACTTGCGGCTTCACCTATGGCCTGGGTTCTTATCTTTCCGGAAATGTTGTTTCCGTCAAGAAATACACCTCTGCTTGAAACATCTATGGAGTGATCGAAAAGAAGATCGGATGCGGCAGATCCATCCTGAACATCAATACCTGAAGATGAAACTAGAAAAGCCGACGCTCGGTACATTGCGCCGGTATCCAGATACTCAAAATTAAGCGCCGCCGCTATTTTCTTCGCAGTAGTACTCTTACCGGAAGCAGCTGGGCCATCCACAGCGATTATCTCAGGCAGTCAAATTCACATCCCCTCTTTTAGATAGGGCAAATATCTACAAAAGAGAGCTATTCGTCAAGAGTATTCCCATACAATTTCCTCTATTGGTTACATACTGCAGTGGAGATTAATTATCTGTCCAGTCTGACTATCCTGCATAGAGATGTAATTTCCTCAGAGGTGAGTATCCGCCATTTTCCCCGCTGAAGGTCTTCAAGCTTGATCGGGCCGAATCTGATTCTTTCAAGGCCGATGAGAGGAATCCCGGAGAACTTTGACAGTCTTCTTACTTCTCTGTTGCGTCCTGTGGTTAAAACCACACTGAGGGTCTTTGTACCGGTCTTCTCAACAGACTTTGGCTTGGAAAATTCTCCCGGGGCAATGAAAAGCCCCTTACGCATTTTTTCAACTGCTTGTTTTTCTGGAGGCTTGGCGAGAATCAGAGAGTATTCCCTCTCCACGCGCCATTTTGGGTGGGTCAGCCTGTAAACCAGCTCGCCATCATTGCTCCACAAGATCAGTCCGCCAGTTCTTATGTCAAGACGGCCCACCGGTGCGGCGCCTTTTGGCATTCCAACGGAAAGCTGGGATATGGGTCTTGAGGCATTCTCATTCATTGTGGTTTCGTAACCGGAAGGTTTGTTCATTACTGCAACAAAGATATCCGGAAGCGTCACAGCAGCACCGTCCCACTGAACAATATCACCTTTAGACACTCTTTCAGCGGGGTTGGTTACTAGAAGCCCGTTTATTGTAACCATTCCGTTTTTTATGCCAGTATCGCAGTTTCTCCTGCTTGCAATTCCTGATCTTGCAATGAAGCGGTTAAGTCTCATGCCGTCGGCAGCGGCTGATGCGGATTTTTTGCCTTTAGATGATCTGGTCACTTTATTCTCCCGATAGCTCAGAAGCCAGCCGCTCAATATCTTCAGCGGATAGCTTCAAGAGGTTTTCCATCTCGTTAGTTCTTGGTAAATGATCCAGCTTGTTCAGACCGAAGTACTCCAGGAATCGAGAAGTTGTTCCGTAAAGAAGCGGTCTTCCCGGGGTTTCCTGTCGTCCGTCGATCTTTACCAGGTCTCTCTCAAGCAGGGTTCTCACGGCACTGTCGCTGTTCACTCCGCGAACAGCCTCAACCTGGGCTCTTGTAGCTGGTTGTCTGTAGGCTATAACAGCAAGTGTTTCCAGGGAAGCTCTTGAGAGTCTGCTGTGTCTTTTCCCCTCAAACAGTTGCCCTACTATAAAGCCAAGTTCCGGGTCTGTTACTATTCTGTATCCCCCTGCAAGTCTGGCGACTACAATAGAGTGTCCTCCTGAAGCCAGCTCTGCTTCGATACGCAGTACAGCCTGCTCGGCAGACTCTGTGCCACAGCCTGTGAGCTCACATATTCGATTCACAGTAACAGGTGCTTCGGTGGCGACAAGAAGGGCTTCTATCTGCCTTGCAAGCTGATCAAGCATTCATTTCCCACCTTTCTATTTTTCTTGTCAGGATGATATCCGAGAAGGGATAGCTCTGTTCAGTGGTGATCCATCCACGCTTTACAAGCTCAAGAATTGCAACAAAGAAAGATACTACAACAGCCTGGTCAGCATCCTTTCCCACAGTATCACTGAAATCTTTTGCAGCTTTGAATGGAAGAAGCCTGTCCAGAACAGAAACACACTCGGTGAGAGAAAGAAGCGGTTTGCGTATGCGATGTCTGGGGGGAGGAGCGTTCTTCTCCGCCATGTTCTCCAGAGCGAGCAGAAGTTCCAGCAATGAGGTCTGGCCTGGATCGGTTACGGCAATATCTTCCTGGTATCTCTCTCGTTCTCCAGGAGTAGTGTATGCATCACGCCAGATTGATTCGCTTTCCCGGAGTTCTGAGGCAACTTCCTTAAAAGCTTTGTACAGCACAAGATGTCTCATAAGAGTTTCCATTGGATCTTCAGTATCCTCCATAAGAGCCCGCTCAACAGGAAGAAGCAATCTGCTTTTCATTCTTGTAAGTGTAGCAGCCATGACCAGATACTCTCCTGCTATGTCAAGATTGAGATCCTCGGCCTTTCTGATGTAGTCCAGATATTGATCAGCAACCTCAGCCACATGAATTGTAGTAACATCAAGTTCGTCTCTTCTTATAAGGAACAGAAGAAGATCAAGAGGACCCTCGAAATCTTTAATATCAATTCTGCATGCTCTCTGACTATCAGCAGACATATCCGAATTCCAGTAGATCTGTTTTGTTTTCGGTCCAGGCCTCTCGAACCTTGACCCAGAGATCAAGTCTGCACTTTTCCCCGGTAAATTCCCTGATAGCTGCTGTAGACAGCTTGTTGATCTGTCCAAGGGTCTGCCCTTTTCGCCCGATGAGCATTCCTTTTGAGGAAGCGCGGGATACGACAAGGTTGGCCCTTACATAGAGGCTGCCGTCTCTCTGGGACGTTTCTTCAATCTGAACAGCGGTTTCTGCGGCAACTTCCAGGGGAAGAATGCCAAATAACTGAGTGCGGATCTGTTCAGACACAAGAAATCGCTTGGAATTAAGCGTGTTTATGTTCCTTGGAAACAATCTGTTCCTTAAAGGGATGTTCTTCAAGACAGAGTCCATAAGCTGGGATATTCCGAAACCGAGCAGCGGAGTTACAGGAACAATTCCTGTGAATAAATTTGTGTATCTGGCTTTTGTCACATAAGCAGTCCGGTGATCCGGTTTTACGAAATCACTTTTCCCCAGGGCGAGAATTATTGGTTTTTCATCTGCCCGTCTCAGAAATTGTTTCAGTGATGGTTTCTCAAGATCCGTGTCGAAAGTTCTTATGTCAGCAACAAGAACTACCACATCCACCCAGTCTATAATGGGATAGTTGTAACCGCTCTCAATAGGTGGAGTGTCTACAAAACATATCTGCGCATTTTCAGGGGTGCAGATTGCTGTAATAGGCATTCTGGTGGAAGCCGGCTGTATGGCCACCGGTGAAATAGTTGTTTTGGTAAGGGCATTCAACAGACTTGACTTGCCTGTATTTGAAAGACCAGCTACAAGTGCATATCCGCTGGGTATAATTCCACTTGGCATTTGTCTCCTATTCCTGTTCTGCTGGAGCTTCCGGCAGAACTCCGGTTATTGCAGTGAAATCACCTGCTGAATTACCTGTGTACAAAACGCTTCCCATGATCACAGGTGGTGTTCCTGAATAGGATCCTGTTTCGATAGTATCAATGGCTTGTCCGGAATGAAGGCTGAGCAGGTGTATTCTGTTGTCGTCGCAGCTGGCGTAGACAATAGTATCGCACACAGCTGGAGTTACGGATATCCAGTTCTCAAACTCTGTCTCCCACACCAGTTCTCCTGTCCGGACACTAAGACAGAAAACCCTTCCATCAGTGGTGCCGGCAACAAGCAGCGAGTCTCCAACAACTGCCGGACGGGTTACGACGGTTCTGCCGTTTACACCGGCAAGAGCCGATTCCCACAGAGTTTCCCCGGTGAGAAGGGAGAGAGCGAGAACCTTTCCTGATGAAAATCCCAGGAAAACCGTACCGGATTTAATCGAAGGCGGGGAAGGTTGTGAAGTAAATCCTCGGGACCACAGCGAATTTCCCTCAATATCCCATGCTCCCACAGCACCGGCCTCTGATGAAAACACTGCAATACTCTCTGAAACCGCAGGTCCAAGCAGAAGGCCATCAATGGTATCACTCCAGATCAGCGTACCGTTTCTTCTGCTTAATGCTGCAATGGAACCCATGGAATTTCCTGCAAGAACCAGGCTGTCACAAAAAACACAGGCATCTGTAAAAATGTGATACCCAAGGCCTGTTTTCCATCTTTCTGAACCTGTTTCGCTGTTGATGGCATACATATATCCATCCTGGCCACTGAAGTAGACAGTTGTGGAATCCGCGGCAACTCCACCGGACAGACCGCATGTAACAGATCTTGACCAGATCTGCTCACCGGAGTCTCTGTTAATACCGCGAAGAACCTTATCATTTCCTGCAATGAAGATGATCCGCCCGACAATTGCCGGAGGGGAAAAGAGCTCTCTTCCTGTGGAGATATTCCACAGAGTATCGAATGGAGCTACAATCGCATTGCCCCATGCAGCATTACCGGAAGAAGAACCATAAGCCTGAAGCCACTGTTCCGGAGGAGGTTCTACTGGAGCAGATGCGGTGTCCTCCACAGAAGGAACGGCCTGATTTACTTCCGATGAAGCGGGTTGCTGGAAAGCTGAAGAATCTGTGCTGGATCTGTTAACGAAGAATATTATCGTGAGTACAGAGAGAAGCGTACCTGCAATCAAGACAATGTTAAGTCGTGAACGCTTTTCAGCAGTTCCTGAGAAAGTAGAAATCATTTTGGCCTCTCATTAATAAATTAAGACAGGAGCGCCCACAGGCAGGGCTCTGTAAATAGCTTCCAGATCTGAATTACCCAGACGAATACATCCGTGACTTACATTCCTTCCTCTACCCACTCCGTAGTGGAGAAGAATTCCTCCTCCAAGATCAATCTTGAAGTTGCCCAGCGCTCCGGGAACCGCACGAACCCATACACGCTCACTGGATGTAAGGGAATCATTGTAGTAAACGATCTGCTCTTCCCAGGAGAGGCTGTCTGGTATGAGAACATCCTGACCTGGTCTCGGAGGACGAAGATCCTGTTCAAGCCAGTACCAGTCCGGTTTGTACCAGTATGGGTTTTCTCCCTTTTTTACAACATATCTGATACCTCTGGGCGTGCTGAAATTCCAGACCAGATCACTGTCATTTGCAGTCCAGCCTTTGCCGGTACCGCAATATCCAGATCTTACCAGGAGCCCTCCGCGGCGCAGGTGGAATCTATTCTGACCTGTATCAATTATCAGGTAATAGCCCAGGTAATTGCGAACCAGCTCGGCTTCATCAAGACGAATCTGCAGCGAGTCCGCGGTGTGCCTGAGAAAAGGCAGAGAGTCTTCCCTGGCGGCAAATGCAGAGTTGATAATGGCAAGGGTGTCTCGCTGTAATGAGACATGCTCTACCATCCGGCTGCATTCGCTTGCCATTTCTCTCATGTGAGTGACTCTTTCATCCATGCGGTAAACCGTTGTCAGACTTACTGCAAGAGCCACTGTAAGAACTGACATCAGAACAATAACTGGAATTTTCATGTATTACACTTTCCGATTAAATGACCGGGTTATCCACCAGGCTGCGACGGGTCTGCCACACAGCAGCACTTCCTCTTGTATCCAGGTGAACAAAGGGTCCGTGGGAGGTAATCCATCTGTAAGCAGAACCTCCGCCCACTGCAACCTCGCCAGCAGCTTCCAGTCTTCTGGCTGCTGCAACTATGAATTCTCCGTCAAATACATCTATTCTTTTGTTTCTGTCAAGATCATCAATTAGATCATTTCCAGGCCACCCCTCTATCCAGAAATCAGATGCAGCTCCGTAGAGGTGAA
>JAGLDB010000075.1 GCA_023145935.1 Candidatus Sabulitectum sp.
GGCTTTGTTAATTGCGTAAATACGAGACCGTACTGATCTGGAATGCCAGTCTTTCTGAAGCGGAGCTTAAGAAAGAAACAGGCAGTGTGCAGAAGATCGTCACAGACGGTGGAGGAGAACTCACAGGTTTTGACGACTGGGGTCGCCGTCAGCTGGCGTACCTTATCAACAAAGAAAGCGAAGGGGTTTACCACTTCGTTCACTGGAACGGCGATACAGAAGTTAAGCTGGCCATCGACAAGATGCTCAGGATCAACGACAGCTGTCTCCGTCACCTGACCCTTAAGGATGATCGCGACGTTATGGGAAAATCGACTTCCTATGACGATTCTCCAGCATTTGACCAGGGAGAATAACCGTGGACATCCGCATGCCCACCATCAACAAGGTTCTTATTTCAGGTAATCTCACTGGAGACCCCAGAACCAGAATTCTTGAAAATGGAACCCATGTTGCCAGTTTCGGTGTTGCCAGTAACAAGCGGTACCGAGGAAATGATGGAGAATGGCACGAAAAACCGTGTTTTGTTGAAGTTGTTACCTGGAGACAGCTGGCGGAAAGAGTCGGCAGCAAGCTTCACAAGGGAAGCCCTGTAATGATCGAGGGGGAACTTCAATTTTCTCAGTGGAATGCACAGGATGGATCAAAGCGCAGTCGTGTAGAAATTCTTGCCAGAAGTGTTCAGATGCTGGAAAAAACCGGCGATTATGGTTCAAGTCCTTCCCAGGGAGGCGGTTCTGAGGAACCACCTCGCAAAGAAGAACCCGCTGGGCCTGACTATGCCGATGATATTCCCTTTTAGGATCAGGAATACCCAGTGAGCTCTCAAAGAGATCTGCCCGGATTGAACTATGCTGTTATCATCGGCGTTATCAAACGCCGTAAAAGCCTCAGCATGACACGCTCCGGCCTCCAGGTTCTGCACATTCTTGTGGAGAACATTGTAGACTCATATCCAGGCAGCCTGGATACCATAGTAGCAGACATTGAGGTCGATGTATGGGGAAAGCAGGCAATTGCTCTGGACGGCAAACTTCAAGTGGGGGATGCAGTTCTGGTTGAGGGTAGACTGGCACACAAAAAAACTGAAGACAGAGCCGGTGGAGAACACTTTAAAACGCTTCTCAGAGCCCACCGTATTGAAATTATTTAAAAAAAGAAAGGAAGGCATAAATGCCTATCCGTGGTAAAAGAAAAGGAATGAAGATCACCAGGAAGAAGAAATGCCGTTTCTGCATGAATCCTGATATGGAGATCACCTACAAGAACGAGAAGATGGTTCAGCGCTACATCAGTGACAGAGGTAAAATTGTTGCCAAGCGTGTAAGCGGTAACTGTGCAAGACACCAGAGAATGGTGGCTAAAGAGCTGAAGATCGCAAGATTCCTCGCACTGGCACCATACCTGAGAGAGCATTACAGGTAGAGAAAGTTGAGAACACAGATTCAGACAAAGAGAAAAAAATTCAGACAGATACTGCTGGGCGGGTTGTCCCTGATCACAGGGTTCCCTTTCCTGGCCGCGGGAGTTTCAGCTGCGCTGTTGAACGGCAAACTTAGCAGGGGGCTTCCTATTGCTGGTGTCATTCTCTTTTTGTCCTGGTATCTCGCAGGTTTTCAGGGGGCGGCGATAACAACGGTTATCGCAGCGGTGGCGGCAATCTCTGCAAGATCCGGTTACTCTCTGCTAAAAACCCTGTACATCTCTTCCGGGCTTGCGCTGCTCACCGGTGGGCTGCTTTCCCTGGGATTCCCGGGGTTCATGAACATTGGAGAGGCGGAGCTTACGCCACTCAGAGAGGTTTACCTTTCTGCAGGCCTGGAAACTGATACCATTGACGCTGTGTTCGCACTGATTACTTACTACTCACCGGGTATCGGTGCTGCTCACATCGTACTTGGTTCCATTGTCTCACTTCTGTTTTTCAAATCGCTTAGCGATGATAAAAACAGCGGGACAATCCATGGAACAGCAAAATTCCGAATGCACTGGGGTTTTGCATGGATACCCATTATCTGTCTGATTACTCTGCTGTTGGACGAAACCACGGCAATTTCCGATTCAGTTCTTAGAATTACCAGAAACATTCTGGTTTTCAGCTCACTTCCTTACGGAATTGAGGGGCTGCAGGTTGTTGTAAAGTGGATCAAGGGTTCACCGGGAATGTTATTCATGCTGATAGTGAGTGCGATATTTGCTCCACCGTTAATTCTTGGCGGACTGATACTGCTGGGAATTCTGGATACCTGGTTCGATTACAGAAAGAAAATAGACATAAGGATCGAAAGGATGAAAAATGAAGGTTCTTCTGATCAAAACAGTTGACACTCTCGGCACCCCCGGGGAAGTGGTCAATGTTGCTCCCGGTTACGCGAGGAACTATCTGCTGCCTCGTAAACTTGCAGTTCTCGCTACAAAAGGCTCTACAAAAATGGCTGTTTCTCTTAAGGCTGCTGCTGCTGCAAAAGCAAAAGAGCAGAACAAAGCAGCAGAGGCTCTGGCTGAAAAACTCAGAGAACTCACACTTACCTTCACTGAAGCTGCCGACGAAAATGGACAGCTCTACGGTGGAATCGGTGAGCGGGAGATAGCAGCTGCTCTTATTGAGAAAAAGTTTGAGATCGACAAAAAGCAGATCGTTATTGAAAATCACATTAAGATCCTTGGCGAACACAAAGTTCAAATCAAGGTTCATGGAGACATTGTGGAAACCATTACCGTAAAGGTAGAGGCTGAAGTCTAGGAACATGACCAAATGTATCTTCTTGCGGTAGAAACCTCATGCGATGATTCTGCTGTTGCTGTTCTTGACGGAAACAGCAATGTTGTTGCTGAACTGGTTTCTACCCAGATGGTTCACGGGAGTTACGGTGGGGTTGTCCCGGAGATAGCCTCACGACTTCATATGACTATTCTCCCGGGTCTTATCAGGGAAGTGCTGGCAAAGTCCGACATTTCCCTGAAAGACATTGATGTTTTTGCTGCTACTGCAGGTCCCGGGCTTACAGGTTCTCTGCTGGTAGGCCTCTCCTGGACCAAAGCAGCTGCATTCGCTCTTGAAAAACCTTTCCTTGGAATCAATCACCTGTCTGCTCACCTCCACATACACCACAGCTCATCTGTGGAATTTCCTGCTGTAGCGCTTCTTGTCAGTGGCGGACACACCATGATCTTTCACATGCCGTCATGGAGTGAATGCATTCTGCTGGGTACCACCAGAGACGACGCAGCCGGTGAGGCATTCGACAAAACAGCAAAGCTCATGGGTCTGGGATATCCCGGAGGAAGAATAATTGATGAGCTTGCAGAAAATGGAGACCCTGAAGCCGTCTCACTTCCTTCTCCCATGGGTAGCAAAAGGCTGCCGGAGTTCAGTTTCAGCGGCTTGAAAACCGCTGTAAGACTTGCCTGGGAGAGAGGAAATGTTTCTGCTGAAGACCTTTCAGCCAGCTTCAGAAGAACGGTCTGTAACCTGCTTATTTCCAAGACCATGTATCAGGCAGGAAAACTTGAAGCAAGATCAGTTCTTGTTGCAGGTGGTGTATCTGCAAATTCTCTTCTTCGATCATCTTTCAAGTTCCAGTGCGAGAAAAGGGGCATTTCTCTCTTTCTACCTCCTATTGAACATACCATGGACAATGCTGTCATGGTTGGCAGAGCAGCGCTTTCTGCTCTGGAAGCCGATGCGGATGCCCATTCTCCCACTTCCTGTAACACCTTTCCAAGGTGGCACGGAGAAAAACTCTATCCTCTATCCTGTTGATCCGGGGTTCTTCACCGGTAAGCAACCGCATGACACAACCCTCCGATTCAACTATCTTCTTTCTGTAACCGCAGAGAGTGGGGATATCTGATGAAAACCGGTACTGATGTTGTTGAGAACTCAAGATTCATTCGGTCTATTACCAGAAATGAAGGCAGGCTCCGCAGTCGATTGTTCACATCGAACGAACTGAAGAATAATCCTGGAGAACTTGATCTTGCTGTGATGTTCTCAGTAAAGGAATCTGTAGCCAAGGCCCTTGGTACCGGGTTTGATTCCTCTCTCTTCTGGCACAATATCGAAGTATACATAAACGAAAAAGGTGTAAAGGCGATTCTTTCCGGAAAAGCTCTTGAACTGGCCGGAAACAGTAAAGTCCTCATCTCGGCAACCCGGGACCAGAACACATCCTTAACCTTTGCTCTTTTAACCTAAGGGGAATGAAATGGCTTTCTGGCAGACACCGTCTGAGATATCCGAACTGGACAGGAAAACTATCGACTCCGGTACCCCGGGAATTGTTCTAATGGAAAGAGCAGGCCGAGCTGTTGCAAATGTGGTAAAGCAGATGACCTCACAGTCAGACGGTACTGTGGTGGTGTATACCGGCCCTGGTAACAATGGTGGAGATGGATTCGTCGCTGCCAGATTTCTTGTTCAGGGTGGATACAATGTTGTCGTTCGCCCATCCTTTGGTCCTTCCAGTAAAATCTCTGATGATTGCCGGGTCAATATGCAAAGCTACCTTTTCGCTGGCGGCTTGATTTCCTATGAACCTCAGATTACTGCATCCGTTGCAGTTGATGCACTGCTGGGTGTGGGCTTTACCGGGAATCTCAGGGGCGGCACACTCGATCTTGCTGTGGAATGCTCCGGACTGAATATCCCTGTTGTGGCTGTTGATATGCCTACTGGAGTTGACGGTCTTACCGGACAGTGCGACCACTCATCGATCAAAGCCGAAGTAACTGTTACTTTTGCCGCTCCCAAACTTGGGCTTCTACTTCCTCCTGGTTGCGGTCACTGTGGTTCGCTGCTTCTTGAAGATATCGGTGTCCATGTGCCAAAAAATAATCTTCGCAGAGTAATGACTAAAAGTTTTGCAAGGGGGTTGCTTCCAGAAAGACCGGTAGACAGCCACAAGGGGGTTTATGGTAAAGTGCTTGTGCTCGCCGGTTCTGAAAAAATGCCCGGCGCTCCTCAACTTTCCGCACTGGGTGCTCTCAGGTCAGGGTGTGGCCTGGTTGAGATCTGCGTTCCCCTGCCGGCATCTCCTGCAATAGCTGGCAGAATTCCAGAAGTTCTTTCTACCTACTTTCTTCCAGGTGATGTAACTTCACTACCAGACTACAACGACTTTTCTGTTGTAGTAATTGGACCGGGAATGGGGAAAACCGCCAGCACGGAACGAATACTGAGGCATGTTCTCGGAACATGGAAGATCCCTGTAGTTCTTGATGCGGATGCCCTGAATGTAATAGACTCAACCATTGCGGAAATGCTTAAATCATATCCCGAAGAAACGGTAATTACCCCTCATCCGGGAGAACTGAAACGCCTTACCGGTTGCGGTGATGATCTCAACGCAAGATATGCCGCAGCAGACAAAACTGCAAAAGCTCTGAATTGTTCTGTTCTTCTCAAGGGCAAGCCGTCTCTGGTATTCTCTCAGGATGGTCATAGAACAACCATCCCCACCGGCAACCACGGGCTGGCAACAGGAGGCTCCGGTGATGTTCTTGCTGGAATTGTGGCAGGACTGATGGCACAGGGCAGCAAAGGCTTCGATGCACTGAGTCTCGCAGCTTATGTCCACGGACTTGCTGCAGATATTCTTGCTGCGGAAACATCGGCAAGGTCGATTATTCCTACTGATGTGACAGAAAAAATAGGTTCGGCATTCCGTATGATAGAAGGCTCTGAATTCGATTCTCTTCTCGGGGGAAACCCCTACTGGACTCGGGACTGACTTTTGTTAAGATTATGGGTTCAGGTGCAGAATTTACTAGGCTTATTTATTTGGAGGGGTTGGTGATATAGTGAAGACCGTCAAGGAGCAGCTTACAAAACTCAGGCTGCTTGTATCCACGAAGTCTGTTTCCAGAGCCAGCAGCACTCTTGCTGTTTACAAAACCGACAACGATCCTGCTACTGTTTCCGAGAAACTTGATCTGCTGGGAAAGATTTCTTCTATGACTGGAAAAGTCAGTGATGTAATTCTTCACTGCCCAGGGGATTTCAGAACCAGGGAAGATGCCGCCAAGGTGGCTGAATCACTGAAGAAGAACAAACTCAATCCTTTTACTGTCATGGCTGATCTTCACATTCCACGGAAAAGGGGCGTTCTCAACCACAGACTCATGTACGGTACTCTTACATCTCCGTACCCTGAGATCAGAGTAGCGTCGATCAACCAGGTCTTGTCGACAATGGAACTGATGCGGGAAATTAAATGCAGACAGCTCGGTCTCTGGATCCCGGACGGTATTGACTCCCCCGGGGAGAAAAACTCCGTAGACATGCTTTTTGGAATTTTGAAGGGACTCAGGCAGATAGGCATGAAGATTCGCAAGAGCGAGAGCATTCTGCTTGGTTTCAAGCCTTTCAATCCATCATTTTGTGCCACTGCAGTTCCCGACTGGGGCACTGCGAGCTGGCTGTGCCGGGAAACCGATCAATCCTGTAAGGTGATCCTTGATACTGCCTCCATGCTTCCAGGGGAAAGCCTTGAATCTGTAACTGTTTCTCTTCTCCACCAGAAAATGCTTGGAAGGCTCACCCTCTCAGACAACAAGCTGGGGATGGGCGCAATGCCTGCAGGTTCTCTGGATGCCGGTGCTCTTTTCCGCCTCTTTCTTAACCTTCGCATGGCGGAGGATGCCGGGATTAGCAATCTAGAGGATACCAGTATTGAACTGCGGGTTGATTCAAGGGTAGGCTCCACAGTGGAAAACATACTAATCGCAATAGAAAACGCTGAATATGCCCTGGCAAGAGCAGCTCTTGTTGATCTTGGTGAGTTGAAGGCAGCGCAATCCAAGCCGGATGTAACCACAGCCAACAGAATCCTGCGGGATGCTTTTGTAACGGATGTAAGGCCTGTTGTCGCTTCCTGGAGGAAGGACAATAAACTTCCGGAAGATCCGATAGGCAAACTGTAATCGCAAAGACCTTTTCTTTCAAGGGCGGCATGGGCCGCCCTTTTTTTACTGCTTGAAACGGTTTTTTAACTAATTAATCAGGGATTACACCTTGTACAATAGTTGCAGATCCCCTGAGTAGAACCGTCTCCCCACTGATACCAGGCGTCTTCTATTTCCGAACCCAGAAACTCCGGATCCAGCTCAAGAAAACCACAGTGCCCCACCAGGCTGACCACAGCGGGAAAACCACCAAATCCACCGGCAAGAGCAGCTATCTCAGAGTATCCGGAAGCATTCAGCGAAACAACATAAAGAGATATGTCTCCATCTTCCACATCAAGAAATTGAAGGGATTCTGCTATTTCAAGAGCCATGTTTTTGTTTGCAATTGAATCGGCAGACATTATAAGAAGAAATCCAAAATCAGTAGGGCCTGCAACAGCGTCGAGCCCGGCAAAATCATCAACAGGAACAAAACTGGTTGTCGATAGTAGAATCAGCATAACTGAAAACAAAATATCCTCCTCGGAAATTGATTGTGAGTATGGTATAATACGAAACTATGTTTATTCAAGCACTCTTCTTGGTCATAGGATCTCTGCCCCATTATGAGGTAACGGTTGATCCTGCTTTTCTCGAGCAGCTAGAGGCTGATCCCCCTGCGGGACTGGAGGTGCCGGCCTCTGTCTCCTTCAACGGAGTATCCGGCGACTGTTTTCTTGCGTTCCGCGGAGGAACCAGCTTGGGGTGTGCAAAATTAAGCTGGCACATTTCTCTGGATGACCCTGATTTGTTTCCGTGCGGAGGCCATATTCTGCTGAACGCGCAGTTCCGCGATGCCTCTTTAATGAGAAACACACTGGGACTCTACCTTACCCGGGAGCTGGGGTTCCCGGCTCCGGAAACAGAATTTGTTACCCTTTCGATCAACAATCAGAATATTGGTGTTTATGAACATGTGGAAAGAATAGACCGGCTCTTCTATGAAAGAAACGGATTATCCTTCGGGCCCCTCTTCAAGAACACAGACACTTACGGCAGGCTTTCTCACCACTTTTCTGATACTACAGGTCTTACTGGCAACGAACCCAAAATTGACAGCTCTCCCTATGGAGATCAACTTCTTGAGCTTATCGAGGCCTGCTTCAGAGATGATATTTCATCTCTTGAAGTGGATGAAGTTCTTGCGGCTTTCGCTGTTCATGTTGTTATTGGCGACAATGACGGCATTATAAAGAACTACTACCTTCACAAAAATGATGACACCTGGCACTACTATCCGTGGGACAGGGATGCTACTTTTGGAAACACATGGCAGGGTGATTACGAAAGTGTATGGGTGACGAGAGGACACCTGGGCGATATCGGCAACTTCGGAGCGTCCCGTGGGATTCTTTCTGTGGTCGAAAACATGCAGAGATTCAGCGACCTTCTTTTCAATACAACAGAAATCTTTGAAAATGACCTTCCCGGGATGATAGATTCCATCCGTATTTTGAT
>JAGLDB010000076.1 GCA_023145935.1 Candidatus Sabulitectum sp.
GTTGCCGGCCCCAATGCTCCTCTGGTCGGCTGGGGCAGTTCTCCTGAATCGTCCAGCAATATGGCATGGGCTTTGTGCGATTACATCCGATATGCTCCTGATGTTCATGAAAAACTCGTGGTGGGTCTTCCATACTATGGTCATCAGTGGGAGACTGCAGGTTCTTCCACTCATTCACCTGCAATTACCTCTACCTGCAGCACACTTTTCTACACCACCATGGCAGACAGGGCTGACACTTATGGCGCTCTCTGGGACGAAGAGTCTCTAACTGCATGGTACTGTTTTAACTCTGCAGGCTGGAATCAGGGTTGGTACGATGATGACGAATCCCTTGGCCTTAAATACGATATGGTTACAATGGCAGGCATACAGGGAATCGGAATATGGGCTCTCGGGTACGATGGTGAACGAACTGAACTGTGGGATGAGCTGGAAGATTCTTTCGGGGAACCTGTTGTAAATGATATGATCACCGATAACCTGGAGAACTGTTTTCAGCTCCATGGCCCTTCGTCATACTGGCATCCCTATACTGAGAACGGGCAGTACCATACATTCTTCTATACTGGATCCATCTCTTCCGGACCTGATGTTAACTGGGCTCAGTGGTTCATGCAACTGCCGGACAGCACAGCCAGCTATTATCTGGAGAGCTATATTCCTTCAACAGGCACAGCCAGTGTAACTTATCACATACTGCACGGCAGTGAAGAAGACAGCGTTACTGTGGATCAATCAGCTTTTTCAGAACAATGGGTTTCTCTTGGAGGCCCTTATTACTCTGCAGATGGCCTTTCGGTTACAGTGGGAGATAACACAGGCACAGCAGGGCAGAGAATAGTAGTTGATGCTGTTCGGTTCTCTGAAAGTACAGGGATAGAGCAATTTTCTAATGATATACCGTTACAGTTCACTGTTTCAGCAAGTCCCGCTTCTTCATTCTCCGTTTGTTCTCCTTATGGAGGTCATCTAAGAATAATAGATGTAGGAGGTAGAATAGTAACTGAGAATAACTTACAGCCAGGCGCATCGTGGATATGGAACGACAGCGCCCCATCGGGAGTATATTTCATCAGTATTGACGGAGACGGTGGATTTTCCTCCTGCAGAGTTGTTCTTTTAAAATAATCGGAAAGGCGTGTAATGAAGATTCTCACAGTTGTTCTTCTGGCAGTAACCTCGCTTTTGTTTGCTTTTGAATTTGTGATCGGAGAGCAGACCCAGCCATTGTCAGATCCATTCTGCGGCAGTTGAGGACCATCAGCAAAGCACTACCAGGTGGTAGTACCGCAATCACAGCTGGACGGATCAATGACCATAACAGAGATCTCTTTTGCAAGAGCCCCAATGGGAGCAAACTCCGTTTTGATACACGGATTCAAAATCGCTTTTGCCGAAGCCGGTGGAGAAGAGCTTTGCAGTGATTTTTCGAAAAATCTTTCTGATGAATCTTCCTTTCAGGTGGTCTATTCCGGATCCAGAGTGACCGCTGCTGATAACGGCCTGGGCAGAATCTGTTTCGCTCTTGATACTCCATATGAGTATTCAGGAGGCAATCTGCTTATTGATATGTCTTGCTCCAGTATTGAAGGAAGAATGTATGTGTGGAGCTGGAACTCGGACGGTTTCAGGTTCCTGACTGCGAATGGAGTTAACTCTTCTGAAGGAATGGTTTCGCCTCTTGTTCCTGTTGTGGTCATAACTGGCGAGTAGGAGCGTGACCGACAATGCCGATGCTTCATTCCCGGACATGCTTCTCGTTAAATCTTTGTAAGAATTTCAGAGCCTTGAGCGGTTACCAGAATGGTGTGTTCGAATTGAGCACTTAAACTTCCGTCGGCGGTGGTAACTGTCCATCCGTCCTGCCTGGAAGTTCGTACCTTGTAAGAAGTTCCCATGTTTATCATTGGCTCAATGGTGAATATCATTCCCTCGCGCAGGCGAATCCTGTT
This sequence comes from Candidatus Sabulitectum sp., assembly GCA_023145935.1. The sequence goes on from JAGLDB010000076.1 coordinate 1,956, forward strand.
CGCTTTTGTGAAGTGATGAAAAACCTGAGGGTTTTCGTGAAATTTCTCTCCGATGCCGTGGCCGGTGTAGTCGCGGACAATGGAGTAGCCAAATCTTTTTATGTATTGCTCAATGGTTCTGCCCACTTCGTAGAGATATCTGCCCGGTTTAACAGCATCTATTCCAAGGTTCATTGCCTTTTCTGTTCTTCGAACAAAATCGCTGATGCTGCTGTCAACATCACCTATAATGAATGTGCGGGAAGTGTCACCGTGGAAGCCGTCGAGGATCACAGTAACATCGATGTTTACTATGTCACCGTTTTTCAGGATATCATTTTCTGAAGGAATCCCGTGACATACAACATTGTTGATGGATGTACAGATGCTTTTCGGGAAGCCTCCGTAGTTCAAAGGGGCTGATACAGCACCGTGTATTTCTGTATAAACAGCACAGAGATTGTTCAGATAGTTAGTGGAAACACCCTCTTTTACATATGGCTTAATGTGGTTTAGAAGCTGCGCAGCGAGTTTTCCTGCTTTGCGCATTTTCTCGATCTCCACAGAATTTTTAATTTTTATCATTCTTCAGTACCTGCCAGTTCAATCACTTTGCCCACTCCTCCTTTAATGTATTTTTCAGGATAATATTTTTTTATTCGTTCAATGTATTTTGTGCAGTGAGTAGAGCAGATAAGAGTAGCATCCTTTAGAACTTTGAAGTTATTGAAATCGTGCAATCCCCCTATGACTGCGTATACATTACCGAATCTGGATATAGTGTCAATTATGTTCTTGATACCGGGATGGCCGCAACCGATGATCAGCACAAGCCCCTTTGGGGTTGATAGAGCAAGGGATTGTTCTCTTCCCAGCTCTCCTGTAAGAAAAACACCCTTGTGGATCTCTACAGGTTCTTTGTGGTAGTAAACTTTGTTGGGATACTTTATTCCTCGGAAGGAGAAAGGAACATGAACTGCTGCGTCTGGATTTGAATTAAGGAAAGCGGAGAGCCCTCCGATGTGATCAAAGTCGGGATGAGAGATCACCAGGTCATGAATCGATAACGGGTCAATATTCATCTTCTTCATGTTATCAAGAAGTATTTCTCCGTTACCGCCAGTGTCGAAAAGGATGTTGCGTTCTTCTGTTTCAATAAAGCAGGACCAGCCCCAGTCTGCGGTTAGATCCGCTCTGTTTGTGGTGTTGTCGTAGACGATTGATATTTTCAAGAACTACCTCTTTGCCTTTAGAAGACGAAGATGATCGTGGAAGAAAAGCTGCTGACTGAAATCATTAAATCCGAATTCTGACATTATCTCTTTCCAGTCTCGTTCAACATATTCAAAGGCGTATTTACATTCCACGGTCTTGAATGGAATTCTAAAATAGAGAGGTGTTTCGTCGGTAACAAATTCATTGAAATCAAGCATGATGAATTCGCCGCCGTCTTTCAGTGCCTGGAATGCATTTTCCAGAATGTTTCTTTGAACCTCGTAGGGGAAACCGTGGAAGACAAAGGAAATAAAGACTTTATCATATTTCTCTTTCAGAGAGAATGGCAGATCTATCCTCTGATTCAGTATGCTGACATTGTCAAACCCTTCAGTCTTCCTCTTGAACTGGGCTATCATTTCCTCTGAGATCTCCAGCCCGAGAATCTTCCCCTCGGGGGAAATGTACTTCTGCATCAGAAGGGCATTCCTTCCAGTTCCGGCGCCGAAATCAAGAATTCTCTCTTCCGGTTTTATTTCCATGAGACGAATTGCCTTCTTAATAAACCTGCTGTATGCTCCCAGTGAAGCAACATTCAGAAGATTGTCATAGAATCGTGCAGAGAGCCCCTGGATCTCTACTTTAGAATCGGGATAAAATCTACTCATGCGGTTCTCCTTCTGCAGGTTTGCACCGGAGCCTGTGAATGAAGACCAGGCTGATGCTAACCAGTAACGTCAGTGTTATAAATGTTGTGCTGTAACCGAATACAGATATCAGAATACCTGAGACAAGTGGGAACACCGTTGGCAGGATACTACCGGCACCTGCAATTCCAGCATATGATGCTCTGTTCTCATTTGTTGATATCTCCACCAGTATTCCATTCTTTGCGATTTTGAATGTTGTGACAAAAACACCTGCAAGAATGAATATTAACTGATAAGCAAGTTGATTGCTGCTAAGCATGAGACTGAGAACTGGAAGCGAAGCTCCGCAGATAAAGCTGAAATACAGAAGATTTTTGTACTCAAAGGTTTTAGATCTTCGGTAAAGAACAAGGCTGGTCAGCAGCATTCCGGCAACTTTTAAAAGAAGAATATTTCCGATCATGGTGAAACTCAGATCAAAGTTATTTTTAGCGTACAGGATCATGAATGGAATAAAACTTAAGGCCAGCCCAAGGAAATTAATTATTAAGAGGTAGAACTTCAGATTGGAATCCTCAGCTATCTGTTCAGGGATCAGCGCAAGGAATTCTCTGAAGGACTTCCTTTTCGGAAGTTTGATATCTATCTCTTTTATCTTCCAGAACCCCAGAGAAGCTATCAGCAGCAGAAAACCAGCGGAAAGAAGAAGAGCTCCGTAGTTTTCCGGGTATGACAGGATACCCAGCAACTGGCGTACAGCAACAGCAGAAACAAGTATTCCAATACTTCCAATTGTCTGCTTTACAGAGAAGAAACGCTTGCGGTCTCTTTCCATGATGCACTTTCCCATAATGTCTATGTAGGAAATGTTTGCAAAAGAACCGCTGAAAGAGAACACAGATATCAAAAGAAAGATTGAGAGAATGAGCATGTTACTGGGTCCTGGTGTGGACAGAAACAGAATAAGGGCCAGAAGCAGAAGTGTAATAACCCTGAGATTGATCGCGGTAAGCAGCATGCTTTTCTTGTGATTTCTGTTTGAGAGGAACCCTGCAAAAACAATCTGCATAAGACTTGAGCCACCAACCATTATCGTAGTAAGTATGCCGAGCATTACTGCATTTCCACCTGCATTCAGAAGCATTGAAGGTATTATTGTATCGACATCCATAAAATTTGACGCCAGTGATAAGAAAACACCATGCCATATCAGAGCTCTGTAATTCAGCCTGGAGTCTTTTTCCGTTATTGTACTGTTCATTCCCTCTTCTTTTTCCCAATTCATTCAAAACACAATTCCCGGACAGACTCGTATCATAACCCGAATTGATAAAAAAAGAATGTGCCGGTGGACCTTCTGCCGGTGTTTTTCTTTGTGGGCATGCTCTTGACGAAGGCAATACCGTAGCTCATGTTGATGTTGCAGGTAAAGAAGTAAAATCTAAAACGGACAGAGGAACGGAAATGATCTTGCTCTTAAGGAGGCAGATGTGAGTACTGAGGAATTCCTGACTCAAGTTCTTTTGTTTCTCGGAGGCTCAGTAAAGAAGGAGGAGCGTACTCTTGGTAGTTCTCCACACCTCTATTCTGATTATTCCGGGTATTTCGTGAAGCTTGATTTTATCACTCCGGGAGAACTGAGAATTGATATTATTTCCAGGCCGCCTCACCGGCTTCGGATAAGAAAAGAAAACTATGTGTCTAGAACACTGGGAAACATCGGAGTCGTTTGTGACAGGAAAACCGGAGATTCTGCTTTTGATAACAAGTACCTGGTGGACAACGCCAGCTCTGAGTGGGCTTCAAAAGCTCTTTCAGACCAGGTTCGTCATTTGCTTATCGGTATGGAACCCTTTGAATTCTTCGAGCTTACCGGCAAACATTACCGTTGTCTGAAAATGGTTAACCTGTCAAACTATAGTCCAGGTGAGGCAGCGGAAAATGTGAACACAATGATAAAAATAGTTGAGCTTATCAAACTTGCAGGCAGTAAATGAAGGAGAGCCGATAATGCTCAAAGAACTTACTGCCATAGAGATAGAACAGGTCACGAAAGTTTTGACAGCTGAAGACCGTTACAGTTACATAAATGCAGTCAAGCTGTACAGAAAATACTCCGGAAAGGGTTTGAAAGAATCCAAAACTGCTGTGGATGTTATTGCAGCGGAATTGCAGCGACTGGAGCCGGAGAAGTTTTCCTATCTCTCCAACAGAGGAAAAGGCTGCATTGCTGTTCCGGTGATCATTCTTGTTATTGCAAGTCTGGTGGTGTTTCTGCTCACAACAGATATTTTACCGGCAGTCACCAGTGTATTCAAGTAGAACTTCTCACAGGAGAGGATGAACAGAGAGTGAGACTCGAACCTATTTTCTTGATAATGCCTCTGTTCTTACTGGCGGTGGCAGGCGGCGGGGAAGAGAAGAAACCGGAAGTAACACACTGGCATCAGGATATAGTTGGTACATACCCAGGAACGCTCTTTGCCGGCGGATATGATATGCCGGTTGTTACAACATTCTACTTTGAGGATGAAGTTCTGTACGGAGAGTATGTGATGGATGAGGGTGGAACCCTGACCCCTGGTCAGTTAACAGATATTACATTTACTCAGGGGCATACAATTGAATGCAGATGGATGGACAGGTACGGAACCGGCTCAGCTTCCTTTACTTTTACCGCCGATGTTTCCGGATTCGCCGGTTTCTGGAATACAGATGATGGGACCGATGAATTTACCTGGTGGGGATCAAAAGAACCTGTGGATGTTAATCAACAGCATAGCCGAGGTGACTAGAACGCTTGGTACTATTTCAGTAAACACAGTCCTATCGTTTCAATAACTCTCTGGGATTCGATCCTGCACAAATACAATCCTGCTGAAACAGGATGTCCGTCTTGATCACTCCCATCCCACTGTACAGTGTGTTTTCCGGTTGTCATTTCTGAGTTAACCAGGACTGATACTTCCCTGCCTGAAAGATCGAAAACCTTAACAGTGGTTTCTCCTGGAATAGATAAATCAAATGAAACGGAAGCCGAAGAGGAAAATGGATTGGGGCTTACAGAAAGGTTGAAGACCTGAGAAGGCAGGAGATTGATTCCAGTTCCAGTCACTGTGAAACTGATTGTATCAGCAGCAGCTGCCCCTCCATAAAATGAAGTCACAATTAATTCATTTGTACCCACTTCAGCAAAGAGATCATCCAGATATGTGAACTTCAATCCGGTTCCGAATGCAAATAAATCCCCGTCTGTTCCTGCGATATATACAATTCCATCAGTGATGGCCGGACTGGATTGGATGTATTGCCCGGATGTCTCATAGAACCAGACTACACTCCCATCCTGACAGTCCAGGGCGTTCACCCGAGCTTTATATGAATTGAATCTCTCCCCATAGAACACAATTCCGTCTGCAATCCCCGGAGACCCGGATTGGGTTCCTGGCGTGGACCAGATATCCTTTCCATCATCAGCGCTCAAAGCGTAAAACTCATTTTCCATATCTGCAAAATAGAGTCTGTCATCATGAAATGCAGGTGTAGCAGATAACATTGTTCCGTAAGATATCTTAACCTGCCAGATCGTTTCACCGCTTAATTCATCTATTCCCATATAGGAACCGTCATAGCAATTGATGTAGATAACTTATTTAGATTGGTCGGATTCTTTCAACATCACCGAGACTCTACAAATTTGCACGGGAACTGCATGAGGGAATAAATTACTATTTCCTGAATACATTTCAGCGTGATCTTGGTTAGCGAGAAGCAAGTTGTTCGATAGTTAGATCATGTTTTTTTATTATTGAAATAATAGATCTGAGAGCCTGATTCACTGCATCGCGATCTGGGAAATATGCCATGACATCTTTGTCAATAACAATAACATTAGTGCCCTCGGAGTATCTGGCAGAATATTTGCCCTTAACTGCATCTCTAAAATCATACTCTTCTAGGATTGTTGGATCATCTGGCATTGTTTTCATAATATTTTCTCTCGTTGTTTGTTGCCTTTCTTGCACTGATTATTCTGATCTTGTCAATACGTTCTGTGTGAACAACAAGTAGAAGACGGTTGCTTACTGATATTCCGAGCAAAACAAATCTATCTTCTTCATCAGAATGCAGAGGGTCGTGAATAGTTAGTGAAAGCGAATCGCTAAAAGCAGTGCTGGCTTCGTTAAAAGACACTCCGTGTTTAATTTGATTCTCTTTTGCTTTGTTTTCATCCCACTCAAAATAAAGCATACCATTCTCCTGCCCAATACTAAGAATTCTATGCTATAAGTATATCATTTTGGGAGCGTGCATTCAAGCCCAGACTCTTAGAGTTTTCGTCATGCTTCTTTTGTTTTGAGAATCAGCATAGCATCCCAATTTCACTTTGTCTTGATATGTGCTTTTGAGTCCATGAGTTAATCGCAAAATCACCGACCCCACTGTAAAGATATCTCCGGCGAGGTTGTAAATGTTTGACCAGCGAGAGTGGAAACTTTACCCTGCAAGTTTGCCCGGAATCGGTGGCAAGTTTGGTC
>JAGLDB010000077.1 GCA_023145935.1 Candidatus Sabulitectum sp.
TGCAGGAACAGCTGGTTTCTTTGCAGGAACAGCTGGTTTCTTTGCAGGAACAGCTGGTTTCTCTGCAGGAACCGCTGGTTTCTCTGCAGGAGCTGCTGATTTCTTTGCAGGAGCTGCTGGTTTCTTTGCAGGAGCTGCTGGCTTTACTGGTGCAGCATGGACCTTCCTCGGCGCAGGCTTACGCTCTTTCCTGGGCTTTGGCTTTGGCTTATCCTGTTCAGCAGGTGGCTCCTCAACATCACGGCGTTTTCTGCCTTCAGCTCCAAGAATAGCAGCATCAGCAAGAGCCCCAACGATAAGATCAATGGATTTTATTGCATCATCATTTGCCGGGATGGGATAATCTACTTCAGTAGGATCGCAGTTTGTGTCAACCAGTGCAATACAGGGAATTCCGAGTTTCCTGGCTTCTTTGACTGCTATAGATTCTTTCTTGATGTCAACAACGATCACAGCACCAGGAATACCCTTCATGTGCCTTATACCCATGAGGTATTTGTTGATCCTTTCCATCTCGCGTGTCTTCTGAAGAATCTCGCGCTTCTTGAAACCCTGAGGCCATCCCTTTTTCTCCATGTCCTCAAGCTCCTGAAGGCGAAGAATGCTCTTGTAGATGGTGTTGTAGTTTGTAAGCGTTCCGCCAAGCCAGCGCTCTGTCATGAAGAACATTCCTGAACGCTCTGCGTGCTCACGAACGCTTTCTCTGCCCTGCTTCTTTGTAGCAACAAAAAGCACATCCTTGCCACCGGCAACAATGCGGCTTACAAGGTTGATGGCATCTTCAAGATTTCTCTGTGTTTTCTTAAGATCGATGATGTGGATACCGTTTCTGGCCATGAAGATATACTTCTTCATGCGGGGGTTCCATCTTTTCTCCTGGTGACCGAAGTGTACTCCGGCTTCCAGCAGGTCCTGAATTGAAGGGATCTGCATTTAGATATGTCCTTTCGGTTCTGCCTCCGATGGAAGCGGATGCCATCCCTTAGGGACACCGGGCACCCGCCAACTACCATCGTGTGTTTTACTAATACGGTCTAACGCTTGGAGAACTGGAAACGCTTTCTCGCTTTAGGCTGTCCGTATTTCTTTCTTTCAACAACTCTTGGATCACGACGAAGCATTCCGGCGGATTTCAATGGAGTTCTGTATTCAGCATTAGCCTCAACAAGAGCTCTTGCAAGACCCATTCTGACCGCTCCAGCCTGACCGGTAATTCCTCCGCCTTTAACATTAACAACAAGGTCAAATGAGGCTGCGACTTTTATAGTCTGCAGTGGCTCAAGTGCGTGTTCCTTCTGTCTAAGCACTGGAAAATAAACACCAGGTGCTTTGTGATTAATTACAATCTTTCCTGAACCAGGTCTGAGATAGCACCTGGCTGTAGAAGATTTTCTTCTACCGATTCCTATGTACTGTTCCATACTGCCCCCTGACTACTTGATCTCAAGTACCCTGGGCTGCTGTGCAGCATGGGTATGCTCGGGACCGGAAAATATCTTAAGTTTTTTGAGCTGAGCACTGCTGAGCCTATTTTTAGGAAGCATTCCCTTAACAGCATGCGAAAGAACTCTCTCTGGATGATCATTCATCATATCACGCATGAGTGTAGCCCGCTGTCCACCGGAATAGCCGGTATGACGGTAGTAAATTTTCTGGTCAAGTTTGCGCCCTGTAACGCGCATCTTGTCCACGTTAATAACAACGACAAAATCACCGGTATCAATATGAGGTGTATACACCGGTTTGTTCTTGCCCTGCAATATCATGGCAAGTTTGGCCGAGAGTCTTCCAAGGGTCTGGTCTGTGGCATCTACCAGCCACCAGTCCCTCTTTATCTCTCCAGCTTTCGCAGAGTATGTCTTCACTATCCAAGCCTCCGGAAAAGGATGGGGTTCTTTATTTTATCTCACTTCTATCAGCTCTCGGGGGCTCCGATTTTCACCGGGTGTATCCTAGCCCTTCCCTACAAGCATATGGATGCCAAGGGGTCTCAAATCTGCTTAATTCACAGTGATAAGTCAAGTGTCTGCAGCAGCTGGCTGAGTTTATCCGGATTGCAGACCGTGCAACCACCCAGATCAAGAATGTCCCAGGTTGCTTTTTCGTAAACAGCAGCAACTATTATCAACTGCCTTCCCCCTGCACGCAATGCAGCATTTTTCCCCACAAGAGCATGGGCTCTGAGTTTCAGAGGTATCCTCTTTTGAAACCCCTGGGGCAACACGACCACACTGCCTTTGAAGAAAGGGATGAACAGTTCAACCCCAGGCAGAACCTCGCAGCGAAAAGGGCGACTGAACCCAAGATCCCTGAGGATCTTCCAGGTATGCATATAGATATATCTGCCTCTTTTGCCTTCAAGATCGGTTCCCCGCAATACAATGTTCTCGCCAGGGATCTTTATAGGAGAAGCCAGAGCTTCAAGCATTTCCTCAGGCAGTTCCTCTGTATTGTAATCATTCTTCTCGTGGAGAAGACTGCAACCCAGAGCCGACCAGAATAGTTTGTTTTTCTGACTTTTCACAAAGCCTCCTTAAGAACCTGATGAACAGTTTCGCTGGAAAAGCCTCTTCTGGAAAGCCACCCTGATGCCCGCCTTCTGGCAGTCTCATGATCAGCAATACTGCCGTATCTTGTAGAAACCTGTTTTACAAGCTCTTTTATGCTTTCAGTTTCCGATACGGTTTTAAGCACCTGATCAACCACGGCGCCCGGTACCCTTCTTCTGGAGAGCTCCATTTTTAACCTGACTTTGCCCATTGTTCTTGAAGAAATGAATAGCTCACAGAAACGCCTGTCATCCACAAATCCGTATTCGATCGCCCAACTGACAGTAATGTCTGCCACCGGATCCGGATAGCCAAGAGAAAGCACTTTCTCTCGCAACTGGCCCGAAGATCTCTCGCTGAAACTCAGAAAACGCTGTACATCATTCCTTGCGCAGTCATTCTGTAGAGAAGAAAGATGCTCTGGATCAGCATCACTTCCCTGTTCCTGTGCATTGGAAAGAGAAATTAGATACTTGCCCGAAGGCAGGGTGACAAGCACCCTGCCTCTTCGGATTGATTCAAGAGAAATAACAGTCTCTATGGCTTGACCTCTTTTTTCTTTTCTTTTTTCTCTTCTTCTTTGGCCTCTTCCATGGGAATCAGACCGTAAGCCTGTCGCAATTTATGATCCAGCCTCTCTGCAACTTCAGGATTTGCAGACAGATACTTTCTGGCATTCTCTCTGCCCTGCCCTATCTGAGTGCTTTCTATTGAGTACCAGGTGCCCCTTCTGGTCACAAGATCTTTCTCGAGCCCCAGGTCGATAAGCTCACCGGTTCTTGAAATGCCTTCGCCATGCATAATATCAAATTCGCATTTTTTGAAGGGCGGGGCTATCTTGTTCTTCACAACTTTTACTCGTGTACGGCTTCCGATAACATCTTCGCCATCTTTAATTGAAGCGATCCTTCTTACATCCAGCCTCTGACTGGCATAAAACTTGAGAGCCCTTCCCCCAGTGGTAGTCTCGGGATTACCGAACATCACACCTATTTTCATTCTGATCTGGTTGATGAAAATAACAGTGCACTTTGAACGGGACACCGCCCCTGTGAGCTTTCTAAGCGCCTGACTCATGAGCCTTGCCTGCAGGCCTACATGACTGTCACCCATTTCCCCTTCGATCTCTGCTCTTGGAACAAGTGCGGCAACAGAGTCTACCACAATGGCGTCAACAGCATTTGATCGAACCAGGGTTTCCGTTATCTCCAGAGCCTGTTCACCGTTGCTGGGCTGAGAAACCATAAGGTTGTCTATGTTCAAGCCAAGCTTCTCTGCATAAGTGGGATCAAGCGCATGCTCTGCATCAATAAACGCAACCTCTCCACCCAGCTTCTGGGCACTGGCCAGCATGTGAAGAGCCAGGGTTGTCTTACCGCTACTTTCCGGGCCGTATATCTCGATAACACGCCCCCGGGGCACCCCGCCTATGCCAAGGGCAATATCAAGTGAAATAGATCCGGTGGAGAAGAACTCTACCTGCATATCAGGCGCTTCTCCCATCTTCATGATTGAGCCCTGCCCGAATTTCTTCTGGATCTGCATAAACGCCGCTTCCAGTGCCTTTTTCTTTCCCGCCTCACTGCCTTTTCTCTCTGCCATGGCAACACCTTTCCTAAAAACAAACAATGTGACCCTTAAAAGGGGACTTCTCCTGCCAACAGATCAATCATAGTAAACATATGTTTCCCCGGCAAGTCCGTATCTGATTTCATTCCAGTTCGAGAATATACAATTTCTGAAAACCATCTTCAGGATCAAGGGAGTAAGCGAGGATTCCGAATTCGTCTATCTTGATCTCCCAGAACAACCCTCTTGATCCGCCGAACTCAGAAAGCTCGACTCTGAAAAGAAAGTTGCCTTCAAGATCGAATACATCAAAAGTAGGGATTTCTTCAGTGCCTCTGCGAACCCACAGCCTCTTATCAGCATCAATACCCATGGAATGGATCATCCACCGATCTTCATCCGGTTGATAATTAAATGGACCACTGGAGCCCATGTTTTCCGCCCTGTGATTCCAGAAATATGCTTCTTCAGCTATCTCATCATCGGTTTTTCTTACAGGATCAATGCTTCGCTGAATTGTGACTGTCGGTTCTCCATACGCAGAGTAACCGTGAACGATGTACTCTTCCGGAGATCTGGCAGCGATGAATACATTACCGTTTCTGTCTGATGCCCATGTCTGGGCAAAGTAAGATCCCTTTATCAAGGGAGTCAGGTCCTGAAAATCCCAGGTGAACGAATTCTCCCAGTAGACAGAAACTGGTTCTGCGGAATCCAGTCCGAACCGGGCAACTGATGCAGTAATCAGTAATTCCTCATCAACGAAATCGAATGAATTCATGGTGCCTATAAAGGTATTGTCCACAGAGGGGGTAAGAAAAAGAATCGGCTCATTGTACTGCACATCAGTATTGCCCTGATATTCTCCACTGGCGAAGTAAGTGAACAAGCCTCCATTGTTTATGTCAAAAATTGCTATTCTTCCGTCGCCAAGTCGGTTCATGGCCAGAGGATTCAGGAACTCTCCAGGACCGGAACCACTGCGACCCATTCTTCTTACAAACTCACCCTCAGGAGTGTATTCAACAACACTGCACGCAGGTCTGTCCAGAACAAGAATATTTCCCCGGGTAGTGTGAGAAGTGGCCTCAATCGAACCGAACACATAATCGGGATCTCCCAGCTCCACACCAATGGAATCCACTATTACCAGTGACCTGAACGACACTTCATCTTCAACCACCACAGCATTTTCCGCTGTAGCAACTGCAGGCTCTCCCGGCCCGCATGCAACAAAGATCAAAGCAATAAATAGACATATACTGACTGTTTTCATTATTTTCCTCCCGGTTGGATTCTTTCTGCCTGAGTATAGACGATCAGTGCCATCAAATGCAAAACTGAAGGGTTGACTGTGAAATTACTCTATCCGCTTGAAATGGTGAGAAGAGTTGAATAAGCCGGGCCATCTGCAGAAAGCCTGCTGTTTATCAGGCTGAGAGAATTAAAGCTGCCTGCTATTTGTCTGTTAAAATCAAAGGCAGGGCACTGCTCACCTCTTCCGGCTCTGGTAATTGTAACATGAGGAATGAATGGTCTGCTGCCTCCGGTTCTGTTGTCCTGGTCGGGAATTGAATCGAGAAGCTGTGTTATTGACAACAGGCTGGATGAGAACTTCCCGGACAGCCACAGAACAGAGGGAGGGTTACCGAATGTTCCCGTTCTGTTGAAAGTGTACTCGATTGGAAGCAGCTCTTCCAGAGAAAGATCCTTCATTTCTCTGATCACCTCATGCGGCTCTCTATCTCCCAGGAAACGAAGAGTTATATGCAGTTGATCTTCCCGGGTCCAGTGAAGAGAAGGATGTTTCTTGATAAGCGGTTCCCGCCATGCATGAATGGTCTGAATAGCACTCTCTGACAGTTCAAGGGCTGCAAACAATCTCACTGCAGCAGTTCAAAAAGGGTTCCCAGCGCCCGGGCACAAGCCCCTTCCCGCACCGATTCTCTCTCTCCCCCCAGCCTCCACAGATAAGCTTTTTCCACTTCGCCGCAGCTCACAGCAGTCCACACTGTTCCCACAGGTTTAGCATCAGTGCCGCCACCGGGTCCTGCGATTCCTGTCACAGACAGAGAACATTCCGCCCCTGTAATTCTTCTGATTCCTCTGGCCATTTCCAGGGCTGTCTGCTCGCTCACCGCTCCGTGAACTTCAAGTGTTTTCTTCTTCACACCAAGCAAACTGGTCTTCAAGTGGTTGGAATAGGCAATAACCCCTCCTGAATACCACCTGGATGCTCCTGGAACAGCTGTGATCCCCCTTCCAATGCCTCCACCTGTACAGGATTCAGCTGTGGCAAGAGTAAGCCCTGCGGAGAGCAATTTACTGCCAAGTACTTCCTCAAGGGTCTCGTCACGGAGAGTGGAATAAACCCTGCTGCCAAGTTTTTTCATTACATCAGCCGCAAAACCATCAGCTCCCATTCCGGCAACTTTCACATCAACCCTGCCCGGTGAAGGCAGGAACCCGGGAACAACGCTGTTCTTTTCTGCAAGTTCTTTCAGATCATCAAAGAGATCGTTCTCTTTCAAACCCCATGTTCTGATAAATATTATTTTGTTAACACTTCGGGGGTTAACACCGGCTTTCCTTAGGCATGGCATGATCAGCGCTGAAGATTCCCGGGGAACACCCGGAAGGCAGATCACAACACATTTTCCAGCATGAAGCACTATTCCAGGTGCAATACCCGCAGGATTTAAGACAGGAAGCGCTCCCTCTGGAATATCTGCCTGCTTCAAAGCAGAAACAGGCATGCCGAGCCCGTATTCCCGTTGCTTATCTCTCACCATTCTCTCTGCCAGCGAAGATCTTACAAGCTGCAGGTCAAATGCATCAGCCACTGCCTGTACGGTCAGATCATCGTCAGTAGGTCCCATTCCCCCTGTAACGATCACAACCCTCTGGTCAGAAAGAGAATCTTTAACTGCAGCAGATATCTCCTGTGGTACATCCCGAACGACTCTGGCCATAACAACCGGAAGCCCCATCTCTGCAAGCAACCTGGAGAATCTGTGAAGATTAACATCCCTGGTACGACCGCTTAGAAGCTCATCCCCTACAAGAACAAGCGCAGCTTCAGAAAACATTCAGAGAATCAATCAGATATGCGATCAGAAGCACACCTGCGGCCATGAGTCCAGCAGCAATATCATCGAGAAGAATTCCGATCCCGTTCTTCATTTCGTCAAGTTTGTTTACCGGCCATGGCTTGGCTATATCGAAGATCCGGAAGAGTACCAGGGCTGCAAGAATTCCCCAGATGCCCCAGCCGTGAGGAGCTGCAAGACAGGCAATCCAGGTACCGGCAACCTCGTCTATGGTCACTATGGAAGGATCTTCTCCCCAAAGCTTCCTGCCAGCCTCACAACCAAACCAGCCGAAAAGAAGAACTGGCGGAAGAAGAAGAAAAGGGTTCACCGGAGAATAGTAAAAAATAGCTGCGGCAATAATACTTCCCACTGTGCCGGGCCCCCATGGAAAGAAACCGGTTCCCATTGTTGAAGCCAGGGCTCCACCGAGAAATCGGATAACTCTGTGCTGCCAGAGGCGGGATATGTATCTCACATTCCCAGCCTTTGCAGAATGCTTCTGTTTCTCCAGAAGTAATGGAAAGCTGAAATTACAGTGAGTATCAAGGCTATCCACATGGAAACAGAACCTGTAAGAGAGGCAGCTTCCGGGATATCACTGAGATAAAGAACAGATAGAAGCATGTAAAAAGATACTGTAAACATCTGAACAGCCGATTTCCACTTCCCCAGTCCTGATGGCAGAATTAGAACACCTGCATAAGCTGCGATAGATCGTAAGCCTGTAATCAATAGTTCTCTACCCACAACCACGTATGCTGTCCATTGAGGCATCAGTCCAAGGTCTGCAAGACCAATCCATGCAAGACACACCAGTAATTTGTCCGCCAGGGGGTCAAGAAATTTACCAAGATTGGATATCCAGCCGTATTTTCTTGCCAGGTAACCATCCACCATATCCGTGAGGGCGGCGATCACAAATACCGTAAATGCACTCCACCTGGCACCTGGGCCGCCCATCTGAAGAAGAATCATTACCACAGGCGCCATTATGATCCTTGC
>JAGLDB010000078.1 GCA_023145935.1 Candidatus Sabulitectum sp.
AAACCGTCGCCTGGAACATAAACACCAGCTTCTCCCTGAATTGGCTCTACAAGGAAACCTGCTACAGTGGGGTCTTCAAGAGCTTTTTCAAGAGCATCAAGATCATTGTATGGAATTCTGATAAATCCAGGAGTGAATGGACCGTATTCAGAATATGCATCAGGATCATTAGAGAAGGAAACAATGGTGGTGGTTCTGCCGTGGAAGTTGTTCTCACAGACAATGATCTTTGCCTGGTCCGCAGCTATCTTCTTGGTGAGATATGCCCACTTGCGACAGAGCTTTATAGCTGTTTCAACTGCCTCAGCACCGGTGTTCATTGGCAGGATCTTGTCAAAACCGAAGTACTCGGTTGCAAATTTCTCGAATTCACCCAGAACATCATTGTGGAATGCACGGCTGGTAAGAGCAAGGGTTCCAGCCTGATCGGTCATGGCTTTCACGATCTTCGGGTGGCAATGTCCCTGATTCACTGCGGAATACGCAGAGAGGAAATCGTAGTATTTCTTTCCCTCTACATCCCAGACATAAACGCCCTCTCCTTTTGCAAGAACAACAGGAAGGGGATGGTAATTGTGAGCCCCGTACTTGTGCTCAAGCTCGATAGCTCTCTCTGAAGTCATCTTTTCTGTGCTCATGGTTTCGTCCTTCTTTTGTCGGGTTCACCGTCAACACCAGGGAGGACCGCTAAACTCCGGCGTAAGCCTGACGGGAAGTATCTTCCGGTTTGCAGAAAATGCTTAAGCAGTCTGATGTAAAACATGATGCCGGGAATATATACTCTTAAACCTGAAGAGCCAGAGCAATGCATGAAACTTTCATTCTATGGAAGTTTCGTGCAGGCTATTCGCTGGCTGAACGGATCCTTCCTGTGAAAACTAGAAGACTGAGAATAAGAGCGCCCATGGTGCCCACTGTGTAGCTGGCTGTGTGCATCCACAGGGCGGATATGTATGCAGCATGTCCACTTGCAGGTACTGAAGAAGCAAGTGGGCCATACAAACCCAGGGTTCCGCTGTTTGCCAGGCGGTAACCAAGAATACCGGCGGTTGCTGATGCCATTCCGGAGATCAGAAATAGAATAAGCAGAGGTTTGATTAATGATCTTACATCCCGCTTTGGCCACTTTCCCAGCCTGGCTGCTGCTGCAAGAATAATGCCCATACTCATACCCACCCACCAGTTGGGGTGAACTCCCCAGGCAATTCCCATAAGGGTCGGTGAAGTAGAGCTGATCAGCGCTCTGTGCCCTATAGTGAAATATTCCAGGCTGATACGGACGGTTACCTGATTGTGTACAATGCCGTAGAATATCGCTGCTGTCATACACAAAAGAATGATCTTTGCTGTTTGTTTCATTATGCCTTCACCTTAACAATTCCTTGAATAGCTCACACTCTGTGATCTTCTGGATTCCTTCCCGGGTCAGAGCAAAGTCGTACTTCACCGGATCATCCGAAGATACTACTCTGAAACCTTCAGTGATCTCTTTTGCGGTTTTTGCGTCAGCAGCTTTGCGGTTGGTGAAACCCAGCTTTATTCCGATCCTGTGCATGTGTACATCCACAGGCACTATCAGGTCGGAAGCAGGTATCATGTTCCATCCGCCGGGATCAACATTATCGTTCCTGACCATCCACCTCATGAACAGATGAAGCCTTTTACAGGCACTGCCTCGTGACGGAAGTGGGAGAAGGTGTCCTGACAAGCTGCCCAGCATTTTCATACTGGAGACAACTTCCCGCGCGAAAACATCAAGAGACTCTATGTAGGGTCTGCTCTCCACCAGCGTTGCAAGGTAATTCCCGATCAGACCGTGTTCTTTCTGGATGGCGGAAATGGAAGCAAGAAATGCCGTCATATCCCTGCCGGTAGTAAACCTGTGCTTGAAGTCTTTCAGGTTTTCTCCCAGCAGTACTGTGTCACCGTTACGGAGAAACGCAGATGGTGACGGCCCCAGGAGTCCGAGAACTTTTTCTGTGCTCTTGAGGATCAGGTTCACACGACCATATGCAAGACCGGACGCAACCAGACCCGCTATCTCTCTGTCTTCGATACTTTCATACCGGTAAAGAAATTCCAGCGGGTCCGGATGTACGAACTCACGCCTGTTGTAGCGTAAGTATATTTTCTCCAGTAAGCTATTCTTCGGAGAACTGATCTTTGCCTACTCCGCAGACCGGGCAGACCCAGTCTTCAGGAATGTCTTTGAATGCTGTTCCAGCCGCTATACCGCCGTCCGGGTCGCCAACTTCAGGATCATACACATATCCGCATACGGTGCATACATACTTTTTCATGATCTTTCCTTCCTTCTGTTCATCTGCTGTTTTTTTTGTTTCCGCCTTGAATGAGGGTGCTGTTGGCGGAGTTTTTCCGCAGAGCACCTCTCTGTAATAGGCATAGGTCATGGGAACTCCGTTGCCGGTCAAAGAGCAATCTGTAAGTTCGCCTATGAAAAGAGTGTGAGTATCCACTTCAACTGAGCTTTCGATCTTCAGCTCTATACAGGCAACTGTATTCTTCTTAGGACAGGGGCACCCGGAGGGCGTTGTAATGTAGTCTACAGTGGCAAACTTATCTATGTCTCTACCACTCTTGAAACCGAAATGCCCTATGAAAGGAAGATCAGCATCCTGACTGAGGACTCCGATGGCAAGGTAGCCCGAGTCTTTTATGAACTCATTTGTGAGCTCATCACGGTTAACTGCAACTGCGATCCGGACAGGATCTGCGGTTACCTGAAAAACCGCATTGGCTATCTGGGCATTTATTCTGCCACCAGAGGTTGAACCAATGGTATACAGCCCGTAGCTCAGTGTGAAAACAGGAGTTAGATCCATTTCTTTCATTTGCCAAGTCTCTCCTTTAATTCTCTACCTACGGCAATACCAAGTTCTCTTGCTTTCAAAAGATCGTCATCACTGGGTACATAAACCACTTTGAGTGATTCCACTGCAAGGGGGATCTTCATGTCTTCAAGATACTTCTCTACATCTTTCACCGCTTCACCACTCCAACCGTATGAGCCGAAAACAGCACCAATAAGATTCCTGGGCTTAAGTCCTTTCAGATAGGTAAGCACATCAGCAACCCGCGGAAACATCTGACCGTTGATGGTGGGGCTGCCAACGATAAGAGCACCAGCGTCAAGAACTGCAGTTGCCACATCACTTCTGTGGCTGGATTCAAGCGGCATCACTCTGGCTGATATTCCCACTGAGCCAAGACCGTCACAGATGGCATCAGCGAGATATCCTGTGCTTTTCCACATGGTATCATAGACAACAACAGCCTTCAAGTTGCTCTTCTGTAAAGCCCAATCCTCCCACCTCTGCAGGATTCCACCTATGTCGCTTCTCCAGATCGGTCCGTGATCAGGACAGAGAAGCTGAATATCAAGATCAAGGTCTGCCAGCTTCTTCATCAAGCCTGTAACCATAGGAGAGAATGGAAGAAGGATATTCGCAAAATACTTCTCTGCCTCTTCAAGAAGAACCTGAGGAGGAAGCTGATCATCATATCTTTCCGTAGAGGCAAGGTGCATTCCAAACCCGTCCTGGGAGAACATCATCTTCTCGGTATCAAGATAGGTGATCATACTGTCCGGCCAGTGAAGCATTCTGGTCTCAACAAAAGTTATTGAGGATTCTCCCAGAGAAATAGTTTCACCGTTCTTCACAGCAGTAATTACATCGTCATCAAAATAGAAATGCCTGCCCAGTGCCTTCTTCCCCATGGAAGATGCAAAAACCTTTTCCGGTTTCACCAGGTCAATCACATCAGGCAGACACCCGGTATGATCCATCTCGGAGTGATTGCTTATTATGTAATCTATTTTTTCAAGAGGGATCACAGATGCTATTCTCGCCAGCATCTCGTTCTTGAATTGCTTCTTTACAGTATCCACAAGTGTGATCTTTTCGTCAATTATCAGAAAGGCATTATAGGTGCTGCCCCGACTGGTGAGGTATCCGTGAAAATCACGGACACCCCAGTCAATAGCTCCAACCCAATAGACCTTATCAGTGATCTTTTCTGCTGTACAGGGGCCCATTGCGTCTCCTTTTTTAGTTGGTGGCCGGTGGGGTAAATACCCTTGAGCCAAGCTCTCTGTCTATCATCAGCAGTCCGCCACCAGCTCCGCCGGCCAGCTTGAACATTCTGATAACTTCGCTTACTGAAGCCTCCTCCTCCACCTGTTCAGCCACAAACCACTGGAAGAAATTGTCTGACATGAAATCTTTTTCTTCTCTTGCCAGACTGACAAGATCATTGATGGAAGCGGATATGAACCTCTCGTGATCAAGAGCACCACTGAAGGCATCCAGAGATGATTCCCATGAAACAGCCGGTTTATCGATTGCCTCCAGGAAAACTCTTCCCCCTCTTTCGTTCACATAACTCATGAATTTCTCGGCATGAGACATTTCTTCAAGAACCTGCGTTCTCATCCAGGACGCAGCTCCTGCAAGATCTTCTGCTTCGAAATACATGGACATTGCCAGATAGAGATAGGAGGAATAGATCTCCTTGTTGATCTGGCTGTTCAAGGCGTTCTGCATTTTATCGCTGAGCATGATGCTACTTCCAGAGCCCGTGGACCGAGCAGTATTCCCGGGCACTGACATTCTCGGCATCAATTGCAAATATCGCTTCAGCAACATCACCAGGATTGAGATACTTCCTGTAAACTACACCGTCTGCAACAAGTTCAATCCACTCAATGTAGTGTGCTTCAGCCATTGGATGAGGAACTGAGCCAACCAGCACCTTGTAACCGCCCTCTATCTTTTCAACCACAGGAACATGTTTTTCTGTGGAAGAGTCTGCGGTCTTTTCTTCCATGAGTTCCATATCTGCATTACAGCAGACCAGCTGCCCTGGTCCTCCGTGAAGAACCTCAACGATGTTTCCACATCTTTCGCACTTGTATACCTGCATTCTTTCAGCCATAGCAATTCTCCTTCTTTTATGGTGTTACCAGTTTTCGCTTGCCAGCATGAAATGAGCCTGAGGATGATCGCATGCAGGGCACTTGGCCGGTGCTTCTGTTCCAATGTGAACATATCCGCAATTCTGACAGAACCAGATAACCGGTTCTTCTTTCTTAAATACAGTCTCATTCTCAAGATTCTTCAGGAGGGCAAGAAAACGCTTTTCATGCTGCTTTTCCGCCACAGCTATGCTTTTGAGTATAGCAGCAATCTTATTGAAACCTTCTTTTGTTGCAGTTTCCGCAAACTCCGGGTACATTTCGGTGTACTCATAGTTCTCTCCACCGGCAGCGCCTCTGAGATTCTCCGCTGTTGTACCTATAACTCCTGCAGGAAAACCGGCAGTGATCTCCAGTTCGCCGCCTTCAAGAAGCTTGAAAAGCCTCTTTGCATGCTCTTTCTCCTGATTTGCGGTTTCAGTGAAAACATTAGAGATCTGGACAAAGCCCTCTTTTTTTGCCTGTGAGGCAAAGTAGGTGTACCGGTTCCTGGCCTGTGATTCCCCTGCAAAAGCCTTGAGAATGTTTATCTCTGTCTGCGTACCTTTGATACTCATCTTCGTTCTCCTTTCGAATCTGTTTTTTCTCTGCAATCTCTGCACATACCTGTAAATGTAACACAAACTCCGTCAACTGTGAAACCAGAAGCTTCAGAAGGCAGTATTCCGTTAAAATCCACCACTGGAACATCCAGGTCCCGAACCTTCCCGCAAATACTGCACTGAATATGACAATGATTTCCGGTGATATGATCGTAATGGACTTCGGAACCGGCACCAATGATGGTTATCAGGTCTCCTTCATCCACAAGAATTCCGAGGTTACGATACACTGTACTGAAACTAATGCTCATAACTTCTTCTCTAGCTTTAAAGAAAATTTGCTGGGCAGTGGGATGATTGGCAAGACTTACAGCAGCACTGAGAACTGCCCTCTTCTGCTTTGAACCCCGTCTTGGCTTTTCCATTACATCTCCTTTGCTCATAATAGGAACTATTCCTAATATAGTAACCCGGTTGAGACTGTCAACCTCTGCTCACTTCTGGTCTGAATTGATTACAGCTGGATCCTGCAGTCACCGGTTTGCAATTCCATTTTTTCCCCGCTGGGAGGCAAATATCCCACATGAAACACGTGGACTGGAAAGAGAAACACTTTTCAAGCATATTCCATCCATGAAAAATCTTGATGCCACAAAGTTTGATATCGCAGAAATTGCCTCACACCTTGCTCGAATGGGCTGGTCTGAAGCAAATGCTGGAAACATTTCTGTTCTTATGCCCAGGGGAACGGTGTTTGACCCTGGAGAAAATCCAAACTCCTACCATTTACCGGAACCTGTTCAAGTTCTCGCTGGAAGAACTCTTGTAATCACAGCCACAGGCAGCCGGTTCAGAAGATTGACACGGGACATAAACACACAGATCATCCCTCTGACCATTTCTGAACGGGGTACTGCGGCCCTTTGGCCATCTCACCTTCCCGGTCCCACTAGCGAGATAGGAACACACATTCAGGTGCACTCCCTCTCCCCGGATATGGGCTGGAAAGGCTCGGCTATAGTACACACCCACTCCACAAAAATGCTTACGCTATCTTCAAGCGACCTCCCGGGGGAAATGCTTCAGGATGCAGTAGAGAGAGCCCATCCGGAAATATCCATATTAATGAAGAAGGGGTTGGCATTTCTGGATTTCGCACCGCCTGGAACCTGGGACCTTGGCCGGGAAACCATGGAAAGATTCAAAAATGCAAATGCAGTGATCTGGCGCAAACACGGTATTCTCGGATTTGCGGAAGACATTGAAATGGCATGTGATTATGTAGAAATGACGGAGAAAGCTGCGGAGATCCTTCTTCTTGAAAAAAGCGTTTTTGGTAATTTTCTGGGGTTAAAAGACAGAGAACTGGAGCAGCTCCAGAATGAACTTCCACAGGAATGAGCCTCTAACTATAATTGATTTTGTGTAATTCTCGGGTAAAACAGTTAATCTGGAGGGATATGGAATGAAAACATTGATACTTGTAAGTCTTGTGGTCATGATTGCTTTGCTTGCAGGTTGCGGAGACTCTGCAACCGAGATAAGTGGCACTCTGCCTGTGGTTACCGGAGTTACTGTTGACACTCTGGCAAGCAAGGGTGACACAATAGTGGTCACCTGGACAGCCATGGACACAACACTGGTAGACGGGTACTTTCTCTGGACCAGGCAGATGATCGAAGGCCCCTGGTCGCTTGCAGCAGTATGTGATAACAATGTTGGCGTTCACATCGCCAATGGATCAGGCTACTATTCTGTTATGGCTTTCCAGGGAATAGACAATTCTTCGGATGTCAGCATTTCGGTCAACACAAAAACTGACGCTCTTTCCGAGATAAGGGAGCTCTTCGCAATGAAACCGGTGGGCTTTCGGATAGACATGGACGGAGACTCGCTTATTGCCGGAAACCCGGCTTCACTGGAGTTCTCACAGCAATTCGTAGTAGCCATTAACTGGCTTGGAGAAAGACGCATATTCCCCGGTAATGCTAATCCGGATCTGTGGCCAGGCGGGGCAAGAACAAGGATATCCTCTAGAGGGGGTCTTGTTGCTCCAGCACCTGAAGACACTCTACTCTGGAGAGACAGCATTTCATACGGGGGAGATTTCTTCCTGGCTCTTGACAACGGGCACTACTGCATGCTCAAGGGAACAAGCACATTCCCGGATACTTCATCAATGACAGATACACTTGTTCTTCGTGGCCAGATACAGCCCTTGATGGGTGTGCGGGTGTTTAACCAGCAATAGGCAAGAGCTGAGGTTACCGGGGGAGAGCCATTGGCTCTCCCCCTTCCTTTTTGCCTACGGGGTTAGCCTTTTAATGTCCCGGGGGAACATGGTGGTAAGGCGGATGTTGTCAACACCAAGAAGTCTTGCGGTAATTCTTTCCAGCCCTATGGCCAGACCTCCGTGGGGAGGCAGCCCGTACTTGTGAGCTTGAAGATAGCTTGAGAAATCATCGGGATTCAATCCCATTGATTCCATCTTATC
>JAGLDB010000079.1 GCA_023145935.1 Candidatus Sabulitectum sp.
GCAGACTTGTTTTCCATCAGCCTGACTCCTGCGGAAACAAGAATGCTTGTTGATATGCTCTTCAGCCAGCTTAAAGCGGGAGATGTTCTTGCTGAACTTCCAGACTCTCTGCTTACCGAGGTCCTGGAAGATATCGATGACGACAGCATTGCCCGGTTACTAAAAAGACAGGATCCCAACGATGCCCTTCAATTTCTGGCTCAGATAGCTGAGGATCGTCATGATACCATCCTGAAACTTCTTCCTGAAAGCAATCGCTACCGTATTGAACAGCTCATGATCTACCCTGAAGACAGTGCCGGTCAGCTTATGGCTTCCAGTTACATGGTGGTAAGGCCGGAGTTCACTGCCACGGAAGCTGTTGAACAGATAAGAAATCAGAGTGAATCTGTTGATGTTCCCTTCTATGTCTATGTAGCCGATGAAGACAACAGGCTCATGGGTGTGGTTCCTCTCAGAAGGCTTGTGACATGTCCACAGGACACTTCTATTCGAGAACTCATGGTTGATGACCCGTTCACTGTAGGTACTGATGATGATAGTGAAGAAGCTGCTTCCATCGCCCGCAAGTACGACATCATGGCTGTGCCGGTGGTTGATGATAATCACCACCTCATGGGTGTTATTCCAGGCGATGCTCTTTTTGATGTTATGGAAAAAGAAGCCACTGAAGATATGTACCGTATGGCTGGTCTCTCTGAAGATGACAGTGTTTTTACCCCTGTACCCACTGCATTCAAACAAAGATTCCCATGGATACTGGTAAATCTTGTAACAGCATTTATTGCCTCTACAGTTGTCCGAGCATTTGAAGGAACTATTTCACAGTTCGCTACACTGGCTGCATTCATGCCTGTAGTTGCCGGTATGGGCGGCAACATAGGTAATCAATCTCTTGTGGTAATAACACGAGGCATTGCCCTTGGTGAACTGGATTTCACAAGTGCTAAGAAAGCATTATTCAAAGAGTCCACCCTTGGCCTTCTTCTGGGCCTGGTAGCAGGTACGGTTGCGGCATTTGTTGCGTACACAACCGCAAGTGATCCTTCCATGTCCATGTCTCTGGGCATTGTGATATTCACCTCTATAGTTGCCAATATGGCCCTTGCCGGTCTTCTTGGCGCAGGAATACCTCTAACGCTGAGAGCTCTGGGAAGAGATCCTGCACTGGGAAGCAACATTCTTCTCACAGCCTGCACTGATTCGCTGGGGTATCTTCTTCTTCTTGGCCTGGCAATGAAGATAATGACGTGAAACTCAATCCAACCTCTCAGGAAGTAAACAGGATAATCAATGGCTCTGCAGCAGATCCCCATTCCATACTGGGAATGCATCAGGCAGATGGCACCATTTCAATTCGAGCCTTCTGTCCGGAAGCGGATTCAATACAGGTAATTCGGAATGAGAAAGCTCTTGAAATGAAAAAGACCGATCCGCAGGGGTTCTTTGTATGGAATTCTAATGGAAGATCTGATTTCTTTCAGTATGAGCTGAAGATCAATATGCCGGACAGTAATTCATGGCAGACCCCTGACCCGTATTCCTTTCTGCCCCAGTTCGGCCAGATGGATCTGTATCTTTTCAACAGCGGCAAACACCTGGAGCTCCACAGAAAAATGGGTGGAAGAATATGGAAGGTGGGCGATGTAAGCGGAACTCTGTTCACAGTGTGGGCACCCAATGCCCTTGCTGTAAGCACAGTGGGTTCTTTTAACCACTGGGACAGCAGAAGACATCCCATGAGAAGTCTCGGCACAAGCGGGGTCTGGGAACTGTTCATACCAGGTGTTTCCTGTGGCGACTTCTACCGCTACATTATCACTACCCCTGATAGCAGTAAAATTGAAAAATCCGACCCTTATGCAACTGCATTCGAGAAAAGGCCCGGGAACTCCTCAAAAGTAGAGGATCCTTTCTCGTACCAGTGGTCAGATGAAAAATGGATGGCCGAAAGAAGTAAAAAAAACTGCTTCTCTCAACCTTTGTCCATCTATGAACTCCATGCTTCTTCATGGACCAGAAAGGGTGATGACTTTCACACCTGGAAAGATCTTGCCAGGTGGCTTATTCCATATGTGAAAAACCTGGGTTTCACACACATTGAGCTCCTGCCAATAATGGAACATCCACTGGATGAATCATGGGGTTACCAGGTGACTGGCTTTCTTGCCCCCACCAGCAGAATGGGAACCCCGCAGGAATTCTGCGAATTCGTGGATAGCTGTCACAATGCAGGAATCGGGGTTCTTGTTGACTGGCCCCCGGCACACTTTCCTACCGATGAGTGGGCACTCTCGAAGTATGATGGAACCTGCCTTTACGAACACGAAGATCCCAAAAAGGGATACCACCCCGACTGGAATACACTGATATTCAACTATGGAAGGAACGAGGTAAGAAACTTTCTTTTTGCCAGTGCATTTCAGTGGCTGGACACATTTCATGCTGATGGAATAAGAGTAGATGCTGTGGCATCAATGCTCTATCTTGATTATTCCAGAAAAGATGGAGAGTGGATCCCAAATCAATACGGAGGCAGGGAGAACATTGAAGCTGTGGAGTTCCTGAAAGAACTGAACCACTATGCTGGGTCATTGTTTCCAGGGGCGCTCATGATAGCCGAAGAGAGCACAGACTGGCCGGGCGTTACACAGCCACCGGAACAGGGCGGCCTTGGTTTTCACTTCAAGTGGAACATGGGCTGGATGAATGACACCCTGGAGTTTTTCAAAGCAGATCCGATTTTCAGAAAACACATGCTGAACAAAATAACCTTCAGTGCAGTGTACGCATGGAGCGAAAACTACATTCTTCCTCTCTCTCATGATGAAGTTGTTCACGGCAAAAGATCATTGCTTAGTAAAATGCCCGGCAGCAAAGAGGAAAAAGAGGCAAACCTCAGGCTTCTTCTATGCTATCAGTGGTTCTTTCCAGGAAAACAGCTTCTTTTCATGGGCGGCGAGAGAGCCCAGGAAGCAGAGTGGAACCCCGGCATCAGCCTTCCTGAAGGCAGTGATAAGATGAAGGAATTTACAGCTTCACTTAACACATTCTACAAAGAACATCCTCAATTCTTTGGAAGTGACTGTAATGGAGACAGCTTCCAGTGGGTAGACTTCTCAGACACCGATTCCACCATTGTCTCATTCCTCAGAAAAACAGAAAACCATTCTCCCATGCTGTGCATTTTCAATATGACCCCCATGAAGAGACAGAACTACAGAATTGGCGTACCGGTAGAGGGCACCTGGAAACTGGTTTTCAACAGCACACTGCCGTTTGATGAAGCTGCTGCATCAAAGCCAATTCCATTGCATGGCTTCGATCGCTCAATAGAAGTAACCCTTCACCCCCTCTGTTGTTCAGTGTACGCTTTCCAGTAAACATATTTCACAAATTCAATCGGCTATCCGCATTTTTTACGGATATACACTTGTGTCCGCGTTTTTCATGTATTGTACTCGTTTTTCAGAAGATTAGCCATTTATCCTCATTTTTCACAAAACAGTTTTTCATAACCCGTTTCTCTTATAATGCCTCCATAAGAAAGGAGCAAAATGAAAGCACACAGAAAATACCTCTGGTTCAACACTCCGGAGCGGGTTGGTTTTATCAACATTACCCGCAAGGTGGAAGAAGAACTGCATTCGAGTGGTATACAGGAAGGGCTTTGTCTTGTAAATGCTATGCATATTACAGCCAGCGTATTCATCAATGACGATGAACCCGGGCTTCACAGCGACTACAAACGATGGCTTGAGGAACTGGCTCCCCATGACCCGACTATGTACAGACACAATCTTACCGGAGAGGACAACGGAGATGCGCACCACAAGAGACAGATAATGGGCCGTGAAGTTGTGGTTGCAGTTACAGACGGACAGCTTGATATGGGTCCCTGGGAACAGATCTTCTACGGAGAGTTCGACGGTCGCAGAAGAAAAAGAGTTATGGTGAAAATAATCGGAGAGTGAGGTTGGCAGAATGAGAATACTAGTAGGCGCAGCAGCTATTGCATTGTTAATCACAGGTTGCGGAGATGTCAGTAACGGGGTTTCCAGCCAGTTATATCCCCCATCGGTTAGTGCCACTGGAGTTGGCATTGCAACAGGTGTGGCAGATATGGTAGTGATCAATTTCAGTGTGGATGTATCAGACATTGATGCAGGAGCCGCGGTGAACGAAGCTACTGAACTGGCTGAAGGCGCAATCGCTGCAGCAGTGGCAATCGGCATAAGTGAAGATGATGTAGAGACTGTGGGCTACAGCCTCTATATGGAAGAAGAGTACGACTACAATACCTACGAGTATACAGGAGAGAATATCTATCATCTCACCCACTCTTTCACTGTAAGAGTGGATGCCATCGATCAGGCTGGTGATGTTATTGCAGCCCTTGTAGAAGGCGGAGCAACATCCATTGGCGGAATCAATTTCACCATAAGCAACAGAGATGAACTCATATCTGAAGCCAGAAATCTGGCAATAATCGATGCAAGAGAAACTGCCGAACAGCTTGCCCTGGGGCTGGGTGTTTCACTGGGAGACCCCATAAGCATCAGCGAATGGGTTGATTACTACGGTGGATACGACTCATACGGTTACGGCGGCTACGCCGAAGACTCTTACGGTTCACCTTCCATTTCTCCCGGCAACAGCTCTATAACCATGAATGTTACGGTTTCTTATGAGATTGACTGACCGATGTTTCTAACACTTATACTTCTGGCGGGGTTCTTTACAACCCCGCCTGCGGATATGGACTGCACACTGTCAATTCTTAAAGACACTCTCACAGGTGCTTCGCCCCAGGCTCTGGGAATGTTCTTCGCAGAAATCGGCCTTGAAGCAGCACCAGGTGAGATCCACCTGTGGGACAACAACACTTACTGCGAACTGCTCATGGAATTCTCTGACCTTGCCCCTGACTCCGGCACCCCTGATTCCCTCTTCCCTCTGCTGGAAGGGCTGCCTCTGGAGCTGCTGGCTACAGATCAATAGACCTGGACAAATCAGCATCAGTGAATCCCCTTGAAAAAGTGACAGACATGCCGGTTACTATTCAACATGGAAGCATTAATACTTTTCACAACCATGCTCTGCGGGCAACCTTTCATATCAGAGGTCTGCTCCAACCCCGTTAATGAAACAACCGGTGAGTTTGTTGAAATTCACAACCCATCAGACCAGGCTGTAGATGTTGCCGGCTACTCCATAACCGATGGGGATGCACTTGATGAGCTGCTCCCCTGGGTGGGTACTTTTCCCCATGCCGGTGTCACAACCGGAACAACCGTTATACCTCCAAACGGGTTTGCTGTTCTTCTGGAAGAAGACTACCCAAATGATCCCTGGCTTTCATTCTCGGCTGGAACCGTAATCCTCACCACAGGTGATCACTCTATCTGCAACGGGCTTGCTGCGTCTTCAGATCCTCTCACTCTGTATTCTCAGTCCGGGTCTTCACAGAACGATGTTGTTTCCTCTTTTGGAACGCCGTTTCAATCTGACGACTGGCATTACTGCGACGACGACGGCCTCGATTCAATCCCATTTGACCCCGGAGAAGGTCTTTCCATAGGCAGATACCCTCTTAACAGCCCTGACTGTGAAGGAAGCTGGTTCGCCGGGGAACCAACACCAGGCGCTTCAACAGAGCCACCTCCCGACACCTTTTTCGTAACTGTAGACTCACTTTTTCTTAGCAATTCCGACCCATTCCCCGGCAGCACAGTTCTGCTTACTGCATTTGTTTCCTGCTGGGGTACAGTCTCTCCGGACACAGGTGAGGTTATTCTGTTCCTTGACGCAGACGGAGATTCCATCCCCCAGTGGGAAGAAGTGCTTTACAGCTCTCCTGCCTGGAATCTGGAGCCTGGAGAAACAGACACCATTGAAGTGATCTTTACAGCTCCTGCGAAAGGCTGGTATCCTGCTGTCTGCTCTGCCCCGGAGATCAGTGCAAGAATTCACTTCACAACCGGGGGCGGCATCAATCCAATAATAACAGAGGTAATGGCTAATCCTCTAAACGAGGACCAGGAGGAATTCATCGAGGTCTACTATCCCGGCCCCGGTGTTTTCCCCCTGGCTGGCTGCTGCTTCACCGACGGTGATGCTGTTGACCAGATCATCTCGCTTGACGGAAGTGCATACATAAAACCGGATCAGGCAGCAGTAATTATTGACTCGGAGTATCAGGGAACCCTGAACATTCCACCTGATACACCTCTTTTTTCTCCCGGGAACACAACAGTCGGCAATGGTCTCACAACTGACGACCCGATTCTTTTATACCTCCCAGGCGATCCTTCGCTCTCTCAGATTCTTTCAACTGCAGGTACTCCCATGCTTTATGATGACCCGCTTCTGTGTGACGATGACGGGCTTGATAACATTCCCTTCAATCCCGGAGACGGATGCTCTATGGAAAGAATTTCTTTCACCGGGCCCGATGCTGAATTCAACTGGATGGCTTCACTCCCCGGTGGAACTCCGGGAACTGTAATTGAAAATCAGGGATGGACCGATCTCAGCACAGATTCAATCTGCATAGAAGCCATGATCACAGCAATGGTGAGCAACCAGGGTGTTTTTGATGCAGAAGGCCTGGTTACCATTTTTTCCGACCTGGACGGCAACCTCACCCCTTCACCCGGGGAAACAATTCATGAGCAGATTATCAGCCTGTCTGCCGGGCAGAGCGACACTCTCTCTATTCCGTTTTCTCTACCTGACAGTGGGCTTTTTGTAATAGCTGCAACAATTCATAATTCTGCTGACACAATTTTCTCCAACAACACACAGTGTTGCAGCTTTGTCCCTGCAAAACCTGCATGGCCGGTGGTAACCGAAGTTCTCTGCAATCCAACCAATGAAGACTGCGACGAATTCATTGAACTGTTCTTCTCCGGCCCCGGGCTGGCGGACATCACAGCATTCTCAATAACTGACAATGATGCAGTTGATGCGCTTACTGGTTTAACAACACAGTTCCTCACAGCGGGAAGCTATGCCCTGATCCTGGATCCTGAATATGAGAATGGAGCCATGCCCTACGACATTCCCTCTGGAACTCCCATCTTCTACCCTGCAAACACAACCATAGGCGATGGACTATCCGGCACAGACCCTGTTTTGCTTCTTTACGATTCTCTCACCGTGTCCACTTACGGAACACCTGATGACCCGGAAGACTGTATTCCCTTCGATCCGGGAACAGATCTCAGCGTGGAAAGGATCACTCCATATCACCCTGATTCAGAAGAAAACTGGATATCTTCACCAGAGGGGCCAACCCCGGGGTCAGCTCCGGAGGAAATAACAGAAGGTGTTGATTACTCTGTGGTTTCAATTGTTCTTTCTCCTCCCATGGGTGAAGAAACAACCACTGCTCAAATTGAAGTAAGGCTAACATGCCTGGGTACAGTAAGCGTTTCTCAAGGTGATCTGTCTGTTAGAATATCAATAGAGAATGAAGAGATCCTCTCCGCAACACCTGATCTGCCAGCTCTGGGAGATACTATTGCCATCAATGTGGAATGGCAGGGAAAGGCGGAAGAAACAAAGATAACTGCTGAACTCTTCTGTACAGAAGATGAAGATCAACAGAACAACACATCAGAAACCTTCTGGAATCCCTCTCCTGTTTTGTGTATAAATGAGATTTTTTACCATGAAACAGAATGGATCGAACTCTTTAATGGAACAGAAAGCACTGTTTCCCTCTCTGATATCACCTTCTCCGATCCCAAAACCGCCACTCAGCTGCCTTCAGGGCAACTTTCTCCAGGCGAATTCATTGTTCTCACAACTTGTGAAGAGGATTTTCAGCATCACTGGGGCGGTGTAAACTGTCTGGTAATTGAACTTGATCCATGGCCCACACTGAACAACACCGGTGATTCTCTAACGCTGAGAGATGGTTTTCAACCAATCGATATGATACCCTATACCAGTCAGTGGGGCGGTAACTCCGGAGCCAGTATCGAAAGACGATCCTGCG
>JAGLDB010000008.1 GCA_023145935.1 Candidatus Sabulitectum sp.
GTTACCTTACAACAGTCATTCTGCTGGAAACAGTACCACCATTAATGGTAGCGCGAACGAAGTAAACTCCGCTGCCCATCTCTGCAGGGATCTGCCAGTTGTAGGCATTGGCACCGGACTCAATGTCTGAGTTATCGATGTTGGCCACTCTGCGACCTGTTACATCGAAAACAGAGATATCAGCAGCACCGGAAACAGCAGTGTAAACATTGAAAGATGCGAAGTTGCTTACAGGGTTGGGGCTGATGTTGCTTATGCCGAGAGCTGCAGGAACCGCAGCGCCCTGGCTTTCCTCTGTACCAGTCATTGCAAGAGCAGCAACAACTGCCTGGTAAGCGTCAACTCGGCCTGCACCGTATGTGTTGTCTTTGCCGGATGCTCCAAGATCAAGGCTTGTTACCTCAATAATGCTGTCCATCTGTGCTACAGTAAGGTTGGGGTTTGCACTAAGGATCAATGCAGCAACACCAGCAAGGTGAGGTGTGGCCATTGAAGTACCGCTCATTGACTGGTATCCGCCTCCGGGCCATTTGCAACTGACAACATTAACACCGGGGCCGCTGATGTCAGGGTCAATAAGAGGGCTGGAATTTGTATAGTCACTCCACCAGGTAACGGGACCGCGGCTGGAAAAACTAGCGATGTTATCACCACTGTCGGTGGCTCCTACAGTAACAACAGCACTCAGGCCTCCATGATAAGTCTGATCAGGATGGAACCAGGGTGGAGGACCGTCACCGGGAGAAAGAACTGTGCCAGCTCCCGGGCCACTATTGGCAGCTGCAACACTGTGATACAGTCCTGCAGTCAAGCTGTTCTCATTAGCTGTTCTCAGTGAAACATTTCCATGGGTTGACCCAAGGGATGTTGACATAACTGAGGCACCATTAGTAGCAGCAAACTGCATAGCCTGGATCCATGTAGACTCTCCGCCACTGTAGTAGTTGATCCTGATGGCCATAAGAGTAGCTGATGGAGCAACTCCTGTTTCTGTTCCGCCAGTACCAAACCCGGCAACAGATCCTGCACAATGTGTTCCGTGACCGTAGGTATCCATTGGATCATTATCGTTATCGTAATAATCGTATCCATAGTGAAAGCCTGCAGCAGTGTCATGCCACATGTTGTTGTGAAGATCGCCATGGTTGTAGTCAACACCGGTATCGATAACTGCAACAATTATGCCCTGGCCTTCATAGCCAATAGCCCATGCATCGTCTGCATTGATCTTTGCAACGCCCCATGCAAGCCCTTTTCCACGCTCTTCGGCGTTAAGAGGGCGAACATCTACAGGCTCAATAAGCCCTGCTTCAGGGTCGGCAGCTGACTCAATAAGAACAACATCAGCCCTGTCAGACATTTTTCTGATAGTAGCTCTTGTTGCTTCACAGTAAACAGCATTCGCCATCCAGAGAGGTAGAATACTCTCTGAATTTGTTGTATTCAACTCAGCAAGGATGCCTCTCTGGGCAACCTCTGCTGTTTCTTTCATGGCGCTTACAGCAAACTGCTGTCTTTCTGCCCTGTTCATTCCGTCTGTAGCAGAGTTAACCCAGTTCCTGTCAACCTGGCCGTGGGCCAGTATGAATACAGGGATAAGATCGGTATCTGTTGAATTTGCCATAATTACGGCAAGATTCGGATCAATGGAGCCAGCAAGAGCCATGGCAGCCACAACAAGTAAGATTATCATCTGTCTCATTCGCACTTCCTTTCGTTTTTGAAACTCAAATAATTAAATACCTTTTCAATAATCAATCAGAAACACAACAGCACAATAACACAATAATTACGGATTGAATACACACCCTAAGTGCACAGCCCGCAACTATCTGTCAAATTACACATTAGCTGGGACAATACAATCACTTCTGGTTGAAAGCAATGGCGACGCACTCTTCCATCTGCTCTGTGCATGAATCATTCAGTGAACACCCTAGAGCCTCTAAAAGTTCCTCAAGGTGGTTGAATCTGCTTATGAAGTCACTGTTTTTGTCTCTGAGTGCTTTTTCAGGTTCAATACTGTTTTGTCTGGCAATGTCCGCCAGCAGAAAGAGAATTCTGCCCGTATCTGTCTCAGAAAGACTTTTTTTGCTAATAAGCTGCTCTATCTCTTTTTTGCTTTCACCAGGGGTCTGAGCTGGAAAACCCACCTCGAATGCTCTCTGCTGAATACGCCAGGATTTCTGAAGAGCCGGCATGGCTTTGGGAATAGAGTCGAAGAATTTCTGCTGCTGCTGCTTTTTCTCCACTGCCTTGATAGCTTCCCACTGTTTCTCCACTTCCTGCGGTGTTAGTTCAGAAGTTTTGTCGAATACATGGGGATGCCTTCTCTTAAGCTTTTCTGTTATTTGATCCGCAACATCAGAAAGATCGAAAATATTCTCTTCGCTGCATATATCAGCTGACATTATGATGTGCAGCAGAAGATCGCCCAGTTCCTTCTGCAGTTCATCCATATCGCCCTGGTCCACAGCATCAGCAACCTCGTAGGCTTCTTCCAGCATGTACGGTCTCAGGGTCTTCAGGGTCTGAGCGCGGTCCCAGTTACAGCCACCGGGGCTGCGAAGAGTTCTTACAGTTTTAAGCAGTTCCTCTATGGCTCTTGTGATTCTATCCATGAATTGTGCCGTACCCCATCCCCTCACTGGCCTCCATGAACAATTCTGAAAGTGTGGGATGTGGATGGATGTAGCCAGCAGCGTCTGAAGCCTTGATTCCAGCATTTACCGCCATAACTGCCCAGCCAATAATACTTGAGGCATCTGCTCCTACTGCCTGCACTCCAATAATAGTATCGTCCTGTTCTTTGCAGATCAGCTTTACAAATCCCTCTGTTTCATTCATTCCCACTGCTTTGCCGTTGGCAATGTACCTTGAGGTAGAGATTTTAACACTAACTCCTCTTTCTTTCCATTCGTCTTCTCCCGGCCCCACCATGGCCACCTCGGGGAATGTAAAGATGCAGCCACTCATTGCGTCAGCATTGATCTTTCTTGGAGTTGCGCCAAACATATGGTGCACGGCTGCAATGCCCTGGGCACTGCCTGCATGAGCAAGCTGCCATTTGCCTGTTGCATCTCCCGCTGCATAAACCCCAGGTAGATTTGTTCTGTTGCTGCTGTCAGTGATGATATTGCCTAGTTTATCCATTTGTAAGCCTGCTGCTTCAAAACCGGAATCTTTTGTTCTTGATTTTCTGCCAATGGCCACAAGAAGTTTGCTGGATATGAGTACGGTCCCGTCACCCAGGGTAACCGATGCTTCATTCTTTGTGATGCTGATCTTTTCTGCAGGTTGTCCCGTATGAATCTTTACTTTTGCCTTCTTCAAGGCCCTGTGTACCAAAGCTGCAACATCTGCGTCAACGCCTGGAAGAATCTTGGAAAGCATTTCCACAATAGTTACTTTTACACCGAAAGAAGCCATGATCGAAGCGAACTCGCAGCCGATCACACCACCACCTATGATGATAAGGCTTTCTGGAAGAGTGTCCATGGCAAGAAGCTCTCTGCTGGTGAGAACACCTGGCTGATCCATAGATACTGGAATTACGGGAACAGAGCCTGGAGAAAGCAGAATATTCTCTGAGTGAATGTCTCTGCCCTC
Source organism: Candidatus Sabulitectum sp. (assembly GCA_023145935.1). The sequence continues at coordinate 3,610 of JAGLDB010000008.1, forward strand.
TACATCTATGGTATCAGCAGTTCTGAGATTCCCATGCCCTCTGATTATCTCTATACCAAGATGGTTGAAATGTGCTTCAACGCCCTTGCGAAGCCTTGTTACCACCATGTCCTTACGCCTGGCAATTGAAGAGTAGTCAAATTCAAGAGAGCCCTGAAGACCGAATCTCTTTGCCATGGCGGCATGTCTGTAAAGTGAAGCGGAAGCCACAAGCGTTTTTGTGGGAATGCAACCCCGGTTAAGACAGGTACCGCCAATTGTTTCTTTCTCTATGACTGCAACTTTTTTGTTGAGCTGAGCTGCTCTGATGGCCGGAATGTATCCGGCAGGTCCGCAACCTAGAACAACAAGATCGTACTTCTCACTCATCCAGTTCCTCTATTCTTTTATGTTTTGTTTATTGTAATCATATTTCGTGGGTGAAATATAAGAGGAACTGCTACCATGAGTCTCTCTTGCCACCGGCATTTTTCACTTGTAGGATTCGTAAGGTGTAGAGAAAGGAATAAAATGAACAGTTGTTTTTTGATAATTGCTTTGCTGCTGCCCGCAATAGATGTTGAAACACTAACAGCCGAGCTGCATGTAGAGACCGGCATGGCATATATCAGTCAGGGACTTACTGAAAGAGCCCTTAGAGAATTCAACTCTGCCCTTGATATCAGCGATGGTGCTTATGAAGCTCATCTTGGCCTTGCAAGAATAGCAGCAATAAACTATTCATGGACCACTGCCGAGGAAGAATACTTGATCTTCATGGACCTGAGACCAGACGACTACAGAGCGCCACTGGAATTGGCTGAGATGCTTCTTGCTGTTCGAGGTCGGTCTGATACCGCTCTTGAGTATGCCGAAGCTGCCCTTACTCTGGCACCGTTACACGGGCAATGCTGGATGACTCTCGGAAAGGCGGAAGAAAGAATCGGAAACTATGAAGAAGCTTTCGCCTGGTACACCAGAATAATCATCGAGAAACCTGAACTGGCAGATGAAGCACGGATACGGATGGCATCACTGCTCTTTCAACAGGGCGATCTGCCTTCCGCAAGAGATATCCTGCTTCCTGCAGCTGCTTCCGGTGTGGGGGAGGCTCACCACTTCCTTGCTCTTATCTACATGGAGCAGAATGATGACCTGAGAGCAACAGACAGCATAAACAGGTATCTTTACATAGAACCAAACGGGCTTTGGGCAGATTCCGCCCGCCAGTGTCTGGACGAACTCTCATCCGGCAACTAATACCCTGTCAAGGAATAACTGCCGCATTATACCGGCACCAATTTCATGACAGAGTACTGGCTGAATAACTGAAAGGATACCACTTGCAGAAATACAGAGACCTGGCAGAGAAAGCGGTTGCATCCACGGAAGCTGATTTCGCAGAAATCAGACTTTCACTAACCTCAAGAACAACTGTGGTACAGGCAGGCCTTACCCACATGAACACCGGACCAGTGGAGCAATTCACAGGCACCGCACGCGTGTTCATTTCCGGCAGGTGGGGGATGTGTGAGTTCAGCGCTCCAGAGCATATGCATACCGCCATAGATAAAGCTGCAGCTCTGGCACTGCAGAGCAGATCAGACATTGTTCCATTTCCAACCCTTCCCCCTGCCTGTCGGGATACTTTCAGCGATGACGCCAGGGGTGTTCCACTTTCTGATGTGCCTCTGCGTGAAAAGGCCTTTCTTTGCAGGCATTACTGCGATCTGCTTGGCGCCTCCCTCTCTTCCGGTTCAGCCAGGGTTGCCTACGAGGAAATTATCAGAGACCGTATTATTGTAAATTCCAGTGGGACCAGCGTTAGAGAAATAGAAAATCTGGGATCAATGAAAACACAGCTGGTGCTGCCTGGTGGCCTTGTGGCCAGCGAAGAAATAGCTCTGCGGGGCTCATTTGACCCATTCAAAGGCAGAGAAAAAATGCTCGATAAAATGGGCAGAGATCTTTTGCTCCGGGAAACAACTGCCTGCATCGCTCCGGGAAAAACAAGGGTGATCCTTGACCCTGAACTAACTGGAATCCTGATTCATGAGGCCTTTGGACACCTGATAGAAGCAGATTTCCTTGAAAAGAATCCAGCTGTTGCCTATCTTCTTAGACCAGGCTCCAGAATTGGGTCGGAATGTGTCAATATTGTGGACAATTCTCTTCTGATGGACCAGCCTGGAAGCATGAACTGGGATGACGAAGGTACACCAGGCTCAAAGACTCAACTTGTATCTTCCGGGAAAATCGTCAACTGGCTGCACACAATGGAAACTGCCGCAAGAGCCAAAACCAGACCAACAGGCAATGCCAGAATATCAGACCCGGGAAGATTGCCGGAAGCCAGAATGACATGTACCTACATGGAGGCAGGAACCACATCAATCGACAAGCTTAAACTTCATCTTGATAGCGGGCTCTACCTGAAGGGATTTATGGGGGGAGCAACAGATATGGACAGGTTCAGCATTGCAGTACAGGAAGCCTGGATAGTAAGAAATGGAGTTTTACACAAACCGGTTACACCTGTTGTTTTAGCTGGCAAGGTAACCGATATACTGGGGTCGATTCTGGACAGTGGTGATGATCTGAAACTGTCAGGCAGCCTTTCCGGTTGTTCAAGAAGAGGCGGAAGTGCAATACCAGTTACCTACGGTGGCCCGCATATACTAGTTTCCGGAATGCAGGTTAGCTGATGAATGAAGTATTCATGACAGGCTCTGAAATACTAGTCGCCTGTGAGAAAGTATCCACCCAGGCCGAGGTCACAGGAATAAGCCGCAGGTACAATAGCCTCCAGTTTGGACCAGAAAACAGTATTCCAGGTGCCGGTGAGAGAACCGGGTGGGGTCTCAGAATGACCCGAAACGGCAAACTGGGAGTATCCGGGGAATGGGGCATAATTAATCCGTTCCGCCTTGTGGACAAAACCATCAGCAGCTGTCGATATGGTCCTGAAACTCTTTTTGATTTTCCCGCAGAGCCTCACGAGTCTGCTGTACCAGTAGCGAACGATCTGGAAGCAATAACCCATGAATCGGTTCATGACTATCTGGATACCCTTCAAAATAAGATAAAGGAAATTCATCCCCTGGCGAATTTATCTGCAAGAATACAGTGGGGTGAAGATTCATTTGCTATCCTGAATTCATGCGGACTAAGAGGATCATATTCCAAGGCTGTGGTCTCCTCAAGCTTTTCTGTAACGATTCCAACAGACAATGGTCTTCTGCAATCGGGGTACTTTCTAAAAACCACTGATTCACTGCCGGTAATGAGTTTAGTCCTCGATATGATCGTACTGCCGGATCACCCTAAAGGCCTGATCTCAACCGGCATAGCTGGAAGGAAGAATGTTGTATTCTCTCCTGTTGCATTCTCTATGCTGCTACAGGCAATAAGAACAGGCATCAGCGGGAAACTGCTTGCGGAAGGCGCTTCACCTCTGGCGGACATGGAGGGGAAACAGGTTCTGGCTAAATCGCTCACAATTCGGGATCTTCCCCACCTTAGCAGCTGTGCGGCATCAGTGCCTTTTGACAGCGAAGGAGTACCAACACAGGACAAAACCCTCTTTGAAGGTGGGATCTTTAACGGCTTCCTCCATGATCTGAGATCAGCTGCTCAGTGCAATGCAGTATCCACAGGGAGCAGTGGAAGGAATCTTGGAGAACACTCAAGACCTGTATGTACCAATTTGACAGTTGATCCATCCATGGACGTATCGACAAACACCCTTGCAGAAACAGGATCCGGTATTCTTGTAACCAGTATTTTGTCAGCAGGTGGGGGCAATGCGGCCTCAGGAAGCTTCACATTTGACTGCGGAAGGACCTATGTATTCAGAAGAGGAGAAATACAGGGATTTTACCACGGATGTGTTCTCTCCGGCAATGTTTACGATGTTCTATCTAAAGTAAATACCCTTGGCAGCATACAGTACAGAGTTGGAACAGATCTATTGCCCTTTATCTCCCTGAACGATATCTCTGTCAGATGATGATTCCTCGGTTGTAAGCATTTTCTTAAGGGTAGAGGGGGTTACTCCGTAGATCGGGAAAGAAATACCAAAAGCAATTGCCTCTCCTATTGTGATCCAGAGTCTTGCTACAATGGCTGTCAGCTCGGCAAGTCCAGGTTCACAACCTGGTAGAATAAGATGTACAAGCCATACTGTTGTGAGCTCTCTAGCGCCAAGGCCCCCCGGGGCGAAGATTGCAAGATAACCAATACCCATTGCCGCTGGATAAACAAATATTCCCGGAAAGAACGGAAGATTCAGCCCGAAAGAAAGACACATCAACCAGTAAGCCCCGCCTAGTAAAAGAAAAACAGCGACATAAACAGGAAGAATACGCAGCATTTCGGAAAAACTGCACTGGCGAAGATCGTAGCTGGATTTCATAACTCTGGCAACAAGCCCTGTAAGCCTTCGGAACAAGACTGGATGGATCGACGCAAGAAGAACAACGGAAAGCCCTAGAGCAATTGCCATTCCTGTGCCCACTCCCATCCCGGAATTCTCAGCAGTAAGGGGGATAAGCGGAAGTGTGGTAATCAGGCAGCCCAGTACAATAAATACCGTCTCCAGAATAAGACCCTGCCCTGTTTGACCGGTAGAAAGCCCGCTGCTTCGACTCAGAGAAAATTTTCCCATTGCAGCCCACACTTTACCCGGAACATACTTTCCAACCTGAGACAGAAAGTGTATTGAGAAGCCCTTCCGAAATCCCAGGTGCCCTCCAGCTGCCCTGGTAACCAGAGCCCATGTGTACCCTGCCAGAGTCAAATGCCCGGCCATGATAACTGATGCTGCAAGAAAGAGTGGAATATTAAATTGAAGAAGATTACCCAAGCCGCCAGCTTCTTGAACTCCCTGCAGAAAAGACCTTCCAAGAAACCATACAGCAACAAGAACGAAGAGAAAACCCAGTAGAGCAGTTATGCGGCCTTTGCCACCCTTAAGCATCAATCTAAAACGCTGACCCTGCTTGGTTTAAGATCAGATGAAGCCTTTTTTCTCTCCTTGGTGAGAGGAAGAAAACCGGAATAGAAAGGAAGACATGCAATTTGAAGCATGCGCAATACTCTATCCTGCTGGTCCTTTTCCGAGTCCATGATATTTACCAGATTCTTGTAGAAAATAGCTTCTCTACGATCTCTGTCTTTTGTAAACAACTCACGCCATCCCTCAGGATCCTCTATTCGACTCAGTATCTTAAGAGCTTTCTTATCAGGCTCAATAAGCGTGGAAAAAACTGCACGGGCATCTTTTGAGCTCAAAAGAGACTTCAGCTGTTTCCATAGAAGTTCCCCGGTTACAATACCCCTCTTGTAAAGACCATCAAGGGTACCCATTCTTCCAGAGAGCCTCTCTATCGCTTTTTCAGTTCCAGCCATCAGGCGTCTCCTCTCTGATCTGCCCCATAGTCTGTGAAAGGAACAATGCTCCATGGGGATTTCTGACCCCCGAGTTTCTTCCGCAAATGGTTCAACCCCAGATACAACCCGCATACGATCTCTACAGCCCCGGTGTCGTCTCTTAGAAAGCTGTCGACAATGCTGTTGGTTCTGATCCAGTATTCCAATTCCCCATTGCAAATATTAACCTTTACACCACACCAGGCAAGCGCTTTGCGTCTTTTCTGCTCCATCAGTTCGATCAGTTGAGGAATGCCCTGTCCGGATAACGCAGAAACTGAAAGATCTCCTGCTGAAGATGAATCTGCGAGATCACACTTATTCCAGACTGTGATTCTGTCAACCTGACCTGCATCAATTTTATCAAGAGTATCTGTGACTGTTGACAGTTTGGCAAGCTTGTCCGGATCTGCAGTATCCGCGACAAGCAGAATAAGATCAGCTTCGCGAACAACATCCAGGGTAGATCTGAAACTTGCAAGGAGTGATTTGGGAAGTTTCTCTATAAACCCTACAGTATCGCTGACTATCACAGATCCCCCACCAGGCAGATCAAGTCTTCTTGAAGTAGTATCCAGAGTGGCAAACAATCGATCTTCCGCATGAACCCCTGCATCACATATACGGTTCAGGAGTGTGCTTTTACCAGCATTTGTATAACCGGCCAGAGCAACAGAAAACATACCTTCCCGCCTGCTGTGTCTTACTTTGGCACCGGCATCAATTGCATCAAGTTTTCTTTCCAGTGAGGACATCCGAGTTCTGGCTCGACGCCTGTCCACTTCCAGCTGGGTCTCTCCAGGTCCCCTGGTTCCAATGCCTGCACCAAGACGATCAAGATGGTGCCACATCCCGGACAACCTTGGAAGCATGTATCCAAGCTGTGCAAGCTCAATTCTCAGCTTTGCCTGTGGGGTTCTGGCCTGAACTGCAAAGATTGCCAGTATAAGCTCTGTTCTGTCGATAACCTTGCACTTCGACATTTCTTCAAGCCTGTTCACCTGACCCGGACTGAGGTTGTGATTAAACACAATAGTTGTCAGCCCCATATTCTCAGCAACACCACGGATCTCTTCAGCCTTGCCACGGCCAACAAAGAAACCGCCATCCGGTCTTGGTCTTTTCTGGGTGATCTGATCGACAACTTGGCCGCCTGCACTTTCAACCAGCCGAATCATCTCGGCAATACCGGATGGATCAACATCGGTACCGTTAAGTGCTACAGAAACAAGAAGAACCTGTTCGAGTTCCTGGTCGGTAATGGACCTGAACAGGGTCTGATTGCTGGACATCAGGAAGTCTTTTTCTTTCCCAATACCTTTTTATGAATGAGTTTCTTTGCCTCTTCCAGAGTTACCGTTCGAACAAGGGAGAGTTCGCCTGCAAAAACAATAACGGCTTCGTTAAGAACTCTTTTTTCGGAAGGGTTCATCTTTGAAATAGGGGATCTGGCAAGAACATCTCTTATAGCAGTGGCAATAATAAGAGGATCTCCGGAATTAACCCGTTCCTTAAGAACATCAATTCGTCTGCGCCAGTCTTTGGGCAACTCTTCGCCCTCTGTTGCCAGCATCTTCATTGCGATATCAATATCTTTCTTCGAGGAAACTCTGCGGAGCCCGGATTCGCTGATAGAGAATGAAGGCAGCAGAATTCCAGCTCGACCTCCGGAGAGTTCAATGACCACGCATTCAACCATCTCACCGGATATATCCTTCATACAAATACTGGTAATAACCCCTGCGCCGTGGTACGGATGAACGACTTTGTCATTGATCAAATACTGCACTGTACCTCATACCTCCCTGATGGAAATTGAGGCGAAATATAACATTTACGAGGTTAATTGTCAACCTTAAAAAGTACTACCGATCAGTATGTGAATATCTGAGATAGGGATGGCTTCCAATGAAAATTCAGCCCTGCCGGGAAGGGGCTGGAAATACTGTCTTAAAAGTGTTTCGAGAGTACCTGCTTGAAGATTATCAGGTTTAAAAAGAAAGAGAGTTTCATCAAGTACCTCTGGAATACCTATTTCTTCGCTGAATCTGTCAGCGTCCCGAATGTCTGTTACAGAGATCAGCCATTCTGTTCCCTCAATGTTGCATGCTTTGCCGTCAATCCGGTCTGCAGTCCATGTGGCGGCACCCATTCCGTCAAGAGAGTACTGAATTCCATGGTTTACAATATCCACAAAAAGAGTACCTGCAGGAGCTACCGGCTGATGAAGAAACTGGCTGTTTATTCCGGAATAGTTCAGGTCGGTACCAAGAAGAATTGTCAGATCAACAGACTTAACCACAAATGAAGTATCTGCGATCTGGTAGACCTCCTGCCCCAGTGGCATCTCTCTCAGTGGAACTGACGGGTCTGAGCGTCTGACCAGTATCAGCGAAGACTGACGGTTTGTGGTACCAGTAAGAGGGTAAACAAAGGAATAGCTGCTTACGGAGCCAGCACGAAATGATTGTTCCAGATCAGGAACTCCGGAACTGTTGGAGATCCATACTATTGCAGAATCCTCCAGAGGTGCTGATACATCAGGCAGAATCGTTTCCTCTTCGGAAAGAGAATCAACCCATGGGGAAACAACCTCAACCTCTTCCACCGGAGTTTCTTCAGCAGAAACAATTTCCGTTTCAGGATCAGGATCAGGATCTGCAGGAAGAGCTGATGAAGTGACGGCAAAATACCCAAGAACAATCACCGCAACAGATCCAAGCATCCAGAACAGTTTCTTTTTACTACCGGTGGAGGCTGTTTTTTCTTTCTGCTTTACAAAAGCCCGACCGCTATCAATTGGTTCTTTATCAGCTTCTTCGTTTTCCTTCATAGCAAGATTGCTGAGAATTGACTGGACTGCTTTCAAGCCATTAGGTCTGTTCACAGGGGAAACAGCAACCATATCCTGTATTGCTGTCTGCATTCCAGAAGAAAGCTCCTGCCAGATCTGCAACTGCTTCTCTCTCTTGTCTGTTCCCGCCACAAGACGGAAGAGAAATGACCCCATGGCGGAAACATCGCTCCGGGGATCTGAAGGTCTGGATGACTGGACTTCGGGGGCGGTAAATGGAGATTCCGGGATTCCCCGTCTTCCTGCAAGCATCAAGATCGAAGAGTCGTGAAGAACGAACATTTCAGGACCAATGTATCCGCAAATCATCCCTGCCGCCTGAAGATCCGATACAATACCTAAGGCCATTCCTGTAATATCAACGGCTTTCTCCATAGTGAACCGACCCAAAGTATTGATTTTTTCAGAGAGAACAATATCAGTTCCAATATCAAACAACACAAGTTTCTGCTGCCCCGGTAGATCTCGGGAAGATACCGGTCGAATCAAACCTCCAACCGAAGGCCACCTATGCTGATAGACTCCAGATATATCAGAAACCTCTGCAAGAAGTTTTCTTCCCTGGAAGTCTACGCGACTAAGCGAATAGGCACCATCAGAGAATACCTCTGATTCAAACCGCAATCCACAGCTTCCGAAAAGATCAGTATCCACTGGCATTAGATGAGTAGTTCGGCGCTTCCTTGGTCACCGTTACATCGTGTGCATGACTCTCCCGGAGACCGGCCGAAGTCATTCGAACAAACTTTGCCCTCTTGTACAGTTCATGAATACTATCAGCTCCCACATATCCCATGCCGGATCTAAGCCCTCCTGTTAGCTGAACAAGATAGTCGCTTACAAGACCCTTGAAAGCAACCATACCTTCTATACCTTCCGGCACAAGCTTCTTTTCAGCGACCGTCTCCTGAAAATATCTGTCGGCACTGCCCTTTTTCATTGCACCCATGGATCCCATGCCGCGATATGTCTTGAATTTTCGGCCCTTATAGATTATTGCCTCACCGGGACTCTCGGTTGTTCCAGCAAAGAGACTGCCTACCATCACGCTGGATGCTCCTGCAGCAAGAGCCTTAACTATGTCTCCTGAATACTTGATTCCACCATCCGCTATGATCTTCTTACCGTGCTTTGCTGCTGCTTCAGCACAGTCAAAAATCGCGGTAAGCTGCGGACAACCAACACCCGCCACAATCCTTGTGGTGCAAATAGAACCCGGCCCTACACCGACCTTTACAGCATCTGCACCTGATTTGATCAGAACATCAGTGGCTTCAGCAGTAACAACATTACCTGCAACTATTGCCAGATCAGGATACTTCGTTCTAATCGCTTCAGTGGTTTTAAGCACACTTATGCTCTGCCCGTGAGCAGTATCAATAAAAATGCAATCAACCCCCGCTTCCACAAGTGCATCAGCCCTGGTCAAAGCAGATTCTCCAACACTGACTGCTGCTGCTGCCCTCAACCGCCCCCTGCTGTCTTTACAGGCTTCAGGGTACTCCATTGCCTTCTGAGCATCCTTGAGGGTAACAAGGCCTGCAAGGTGTCCGTCAGCAGTAACAAGTGGCAGTTTCTCCAGACGATGTCGCCTGAGCAGAACAAGAGCATCCTCGATGCTTGTTCCCACCGGTGCTGTAACCAGTTCATTAATGCCAGTCATCAAAGCAATAACAGGGGTGGAACCGTCTTGTTCGAAATGATAGTCTCTGTGTGTTAGAATGCCGCACAGTTTGTCGTTTCTAAGCACAGGGAATCCGGAAACCCCCGTTTCTTCCGCAAGCCTCAGAGCGTCAGAGACAAGGGCTGATTCCGTTAAAGTAACGGGATCATTAATTACTCCTCCCTCAGCTCTCTTCACGCAACGCACCTGGCGCGCCTGTTCGCGAATGGAAAGGTTCTTGTGAATAACACCCATTCCGCCCTGCTGAGCAAGAGCAATTGCCATTCCAGCCTCGGTAACTGTATCCATAGCGGCACTTAAGATCGGAATGTTAAGAACAATATTCCGACACAGCTCTGTGTGAAGGTTTACCTGACCCGGATGCACATGCGAACTTGCCGGCAGAATCAAAACATCATCAAATGTAAGTGCTTCCTGTGCTTCTCCTGGATTCATCCATTCCTCCTGAAAGAGAGGCCTCAGTCGGCCCAGTAAATTATCCTCCCGCATGTAGGGCAGGTGTGAATTCTTAAATTTCTCTCCGGATCGGAACAAACTGCTGTCGGCAGTCGTGTCAGACACCCGGCACATCGGCCCATAAGAGCAGGAACCACTGCATTTCCATAATGCTTCGTCAATTGATTATAAAGGCCTCGCCATTTTCTGTTAATACTCTTGCAGTAAGTCTCTCTTAATTCTTTAAGTTCTTCAAGAGCCCCCTCTGTGTGAAGGCCCATGTCGGCTTCCCGTTTTCTGATATCTTTTCTGTTAAGATCTGCGATCATCACATCAAGGTCATGAAGGCTGATCAACTTCTCGAGCTGTTTGTCCATCTACTCTCCCTGTTCCTCGATCTGGAATCCCAGTAAGGCAAGAATATTGGCCTCACTATCAGCTGCGGCGATACTATCTCCAGACTTTTTAATTTTACCTGCAATGTAACCAAGAAACTTGTTGTGCTCCTGAGGTGAATTCATCTTAACCGGTGAAACAAACAAAATAACGATACTAACCTTTTCCTCCGGCCATGGAATACCTGTTTCAGATCTGCCCACAACTATAGTCAACTTGTCTACAAGAATACTTCTGCAGTGGGGCAGAGCTATTCCGTTATGAACAACTGTAGCGCCCACTTTTTCTCTTACATCCAGTGCTCCTGCAAGCAATCCCCTGGATTGTTCTCCTATATTGAAGAGTCTCAATAACTCTTCAATAACCTCAGTTCTGGAAGCTCCTGACAACGCAAACTTACATAAGACTGTGTATTTCAAAATGAACTCTCCCTTGCCATTTACTAGTCTAATATAGAATACTGTATGTGTCCTGCAAGTTTTGTAAAATTCTTTAGCTACAACGCGATTGGGTAATATGCAAAGTAATGAAAGATTTGACACATACCTGACCAATGACGGCTCCTGGGCAATCACACACACTGACACCGACAAGATGGTGTATTCCAATAATCTACAAGACATTGCCACTGGTTTAAACATGCAGATTGAAACCATGATATCTCTCATTCAAAACACCAGCGAAGGTAAGTGGCCAGCTCTTCTGGGAGGAGAATCATTCATACTGTCAGTACTGGAGCTTTCCCCCGCGTCCAGAATACTCAATTTGAAGCCAGCCAATTTTAGCGAAATATCTGATATGCTTGCCGAAATCACCGGCGACGAGATATTCGTTCTTATTACTTCCAGGGGAAAGATTCTGTCAATGTCAGAAAGAGCTGTCTCTCTTTTTCATAAAGGCAGCGATCTGGCATCGCTGTTTGATACTTCGTCTTCCTGGGCAATAGAGGCAGCAGTACAGAAATGCAGCAAAACCGGTTCAACAGCTGATTTTCTAATTGGGCACAACGCCGAAAAAAATACCAGGTTGAATTACACCCTCTCAATGAGAAAATTCCCTTCTCCCGGCAAACTGATCTACTGTCGACTCTCCGTTCCGTCTGTAGCTGTAGTCACCCGTACAACTGACAAGAGAAGTCTGATCGGCATACTACTGGAAGAAAGTTTCTGCCCGGCTTTTACAATTGATGCCAGGGGAATAATTACTTCCATGAACGAAATTGCCAGAGGAGTATGCCTGCAGATGTGGGGAACGAACCCCACAGGATCAAGCCTTCTTGGTTTTGTTCACCCGGATCATAGAAAGACAATTCAGCTTAGACATGAACAGAGAAACAGAGGCTTTACAACTACTTCAAGATTCTCTGTGAAACTACAACCGTCACTCTCAGGATCGGAATTTGTAATAGATGTCTCCGTTGTTCCAATTCCCGACACTGAACAGTATGTGATCTTTGCACGAACCGGCTTCTCAACCTCAAAAGACGAAGAGCAAAACCAGAACAACAGTGGGGAAATACCTCAGATACTGCTGAGATTACTCATGGAAGAAAATATGCCCCAATCTGAAATTCTGGAAACCGTTTCCGGGTTCCTCGGGGCAACTTCTGCAGCTTACATTCACGAAGGGAAAATACTTACCATCGGAGATTCCAGAGAACTTGTACAGATATTTGATCCGATTCAGCTGGCTGCCAGCCCATGTGGTTTCAGAGAGGATGGCGTTTTTCTTCACAGAATTCATTCGGGATTCAGTATCTCACACCTTGTTTTCCAGGGTATGCAGAAGCGCCAGTTACAACCTCTCAGTCTGGCTGTTCTTCACAGCGCGTCCCGAGTGCTGGCAGAGCAGGAGGCGAAGCTTGCCCTTAGGGCGGGTCATCGCATTCTTGCAACTGTAAAAGACCTTGCAGACAGCTTTTTAAAGAAAACTGAACCTCTGGACGGAATGCTCTCTGATCTTGCAAAGGAATGCAGGGCTGAAACCGCAGTTGTTTTTAAAATTAACGCCGCTGGAATGGCCCTTAAGGGAATAGGTTCATCAGGCGTGGTGGGAATGCTGCCTGAACTTCCGATTGAAGCTTTGAACACTGCATCCTGGTCATGCGTTCGCGGGGAAACTGCATTCTTTGCAGAAACCCCTGAAGACGATCTGCGATTCTCACCTGTCTTCCCAAACTCAAGATCAGAACTTGCAGTTCCCTTTTTCAATGGTAGCGTGACCGATGGAGTAATTCTGCTGGCATCAACTGAAACTGAAACATTTCACTATGTGGCCACTGAGTTGATCCAGATGATGGCGATTCTTTTCAGCACACCGGAGAATTACAGTGAAACAAGCAATAGTCCTGGAACCTCAAACAATTCCAACGCGATGAAACTAAAAGCTCTGGATTATATTGTTCACAGCATAACAGCCCTCTATTACACTTCTCAGATCCATGTTAAATCCGTAGAGAGATCAGTTGCCCACTGTGATGATGCTGATGTGAATACCCGGCGTCTCTCGGATTCTGTAAGAAAACTGAGCTTCTTCAGCAAATGGACTCTCTGGTGGCTGAGAATCTCGGTTTACAACGGATCCCCACTTCACAGATGGATCAATCCTGTTCCTCTTCTTGAAAAAGTCCTGAATGAGTTCCGGGTGATTTACGCCTCCCGCAGTCTGGAAGTCAGCTTTCATCCACCGAGAAATGATATTGAGGTTTGTACGGACGGGGCATTTGTGAGCATGATAGCCTATTCCCTGCTTATGTGTATCATAGATAACTGTGAGAGCTGCAAGAAGGTGGATCTTACTCTTGACCAGATGGAAGATCACTGGTTCTTCAGATTTGACACATCGGGAGGGAGTATTCCAGGGGAATGCCTGACCATAGACAGGCAGCCGGAAGAGATAAATATGGCATTTGCTCTGGCGTGGAAACTGACGGAAGAGCTTGGTGGCACTGTTAGTACATTATCCAACAGGGGAAAAACTACACGGATGATAGTCAGACTGAAAGTGAGTGGTTGATGAATCGGGATTACCTATGCTAACTAAATCGGATCTTATGTATGACCTGCCTGAAGAGCTTATTGCTCAACATCCGCCTAAGCTCAGGGGAAGCTGCAGACTTATGATTCTTGACAGGAAAGAAAGATCCTTCTCTGAAATTGAGTTCAGCGATATCTCTGATTTCATCAGTCCGAATGATGCTCTGGTTCTTAATGACACCAGGGTGATCCGTGCAAGGCTGAAAGGCACCAGGAAGATCACAGGAGGTGCCGTTGAACTGCTGCTGCTTGAAAAAGTTACTTCTGTCCTGTGGAAAACCATGGTTAGGCCAGGCAGAAGATGCCGCACCGGCAATGTTTTTTCCTTTGATCATAATTTGCAGGCAACCGTTATAGAAGAATTGAACATGGGAAGAGCCCTTGTGGAATTTTCGTCGGACGGGCAAACTGAAGAACTGCTTCACAGAGCAGGAACCATACCTATTCCACCTTACATAAAAAGGCCTTCTGATGAGATGGATAAAGTGCGCTATCAGACTGTTTTTGCCCAGAATGACGGAGCAGTTGCAGCACCAACAGCCGGGCTTCACTTCACACCTGAAATTCTGCAGCGTATTCAGAAAGCTGGAACTTCTATTGATTACCTTACGCTCCATGTTGGTCCGGGAACTTTTCAGCCACTCCGAAATGAAATCCTTGCGGACAACACAATGGAAGAGGAGCGATATGACATTTCATCGCGAACTCTTAACTCTCTGAAAAAGTGCAGAGAAAAACAGGGAAAAATAATAGCGGTTGGAACTACTGTTACAAGAACTCTTGAATCAATAGACATTCATTCAGGCAAAAACCTTTCCGGCAGCACATCTATCTTCATCCATCCCCCATACCAGTTCCGGAATGTGGATGTTCTTCTAACAAATTTTCACCTGCCGGGCAGCTCGCTGATCTCTCTTGTGGGAAGCTTTGCGGGGCTTGATCTTATCATGGAAGCATACAGAAAAGCAATTGACAGTAAATTCATGTTTTACAGCTATGGTGATGCCATGCTTATCATCTGAGGAGTGATTTTGTCTTACCATTTACAAAGGCCCGCAGCAAACAGTAAAGTACTTGCACTTGCGTTGCAGGAGACCCTCTTTGCCGCAGCATGGGGAGCACTGGCTGGAGCACTGTTTCTACCACTAACCAACTTGTGGGTTTATGCGATCCTTCCAGGTGTGCTGCTCTCTATACATTTTCTTGTTTCAATGGAACTGTCCGGCAACGGAAGCCCTCTTATCTCACTTGAGATCAGGCAATACTCCGCTTACAAACATAAATCAGTATCAAGAATAAGGATTTACTGCAGAATTCTGCTTACCATCATTCTATTCCCGGTTGTTCTGATTGGTTACATTCCTCTTCTGTTCGGGAAAACATCTCTTCCTGAACTCTTCACAGAACTTCGTATTACAGCAACAGACAGAAGGCTTGATCCAAGACCGGTATCAACAATAAACGCAATAATTAGAAACGCTTCAATACGGATAAGAACACTCACTATAGTTCCTTTTGCAGCAGCTGCGGCTGCCTTCATCCTTCTCCATTCAGCTCCTTCTGTAATGTTATTGAACACAGCAGATATCCAGGACGGCCTGACGGAGCATGAAGAGGAACTTCTTACCCATTATCTTGCGCTTGCTGCATTACATCCCGAGGAGCTTGAATACCATGTAAGACTTGCCAGTCTTTACTACCGGAATAACATGGAGCAGGATCTCATGAACGAGCTTGAAGTAATCGCGGAAATTGATTCTACACATGCCATTCTCATACTGGCAGACAGCACTGTGTTCACATTCGAAATGCTGGAAACGATTCCTGATGATTCATCTGGAATAAATCTTACAATCCCGGTGATGACAATCTCTGATGTACAGGCAGATTCCACATTGGCAGATTCCACCGCATCGGATTCGCTGGAGATCCCTTCTGATTCAGTAGAAATAGCAACAGATACAGACACCCTGAGTCTGATAAGCACTTCTGCTGATACCATAACTATCTTCCAGGATACTATGCCGGAAGAATTGCCGGATACACTCAATACAGTTCTATATGAGGAAGAAATTTATATCCCTGCTGATGTTACAGAGCCAGCAATTGACGAAGTTCCAGAGACAGAGGAGGAAACCGTTGAGCCAGACACCCTCATTCAACCTTAAGGAAACCAGCGGAAAGGCAAGACGCGGTACCTTGCACCTTGCCCATGGCCCGGTGGAAACTCCGGCCTTCATGCCTGTGGGAACCCAGGCCACTGTAAAAACTGTGCGAAACTCTGATCTGGAAGCAGATGGTTTCAGTATTATTCTTGGAAATACATACCATCTTTACCTGAGACCAGGCCTTGAAGTAATTGAGAATGCAGGAGGGCTGCATTCGTTTATGAACTGGAAAGGCAACATCCTTACCGACAGCGGAGGTTTTCAGCTGTTCAGTCTCTCTTCCCTGCGCAAGGTAACAGAAGAAGGATACAATTTCCAGTCTCACATTGACGGCAGCAAACACATTCTCACCCCGGAGAAGGTAATCAAAGCACAGACAGTTTTCGGTAGCGATGTTATGATGGTCCTTGATGAATGCCTGGAGCAGCCAAGCAAAAAAACCAGAACAGAAGAATCTGTGGAACTGACACTGAGGTGGGCAGAAAGAGCCCGGAAAAATCATCCCGGGAATGGGCAGGCAATGTTCGGGATCGTTCAGGGGGGCGGCTTCCCCGAGCTTAGAGCATACTGTGCCGATCGCCTTGTAGGAATGGATTTTGACGGATATGCCATTGGAGGGGTTGCTGTTGGCGAAGAGAGACCCATGATGGAGCTAGCGGTAAAAAGCTGTATTGACAACCTTCCCGAAAACAAACCCAGATACTTGATGGGGGTAGGTAAACCCAAAGATCTCATAGATTTTGTTGGAATGGGTGTGGACATGTTTGACTGCGTTGTACCCACCAGAAATGCCAGAGGGGCCTGCTTTTTTATCCCCGACGGCAAACTCAATATAAGGAACGCAAAACACAGAAATGATTTCAGACCGGTGCAGGAAGACTGCGACTGCTATGTCTGCCGCAATCATACCAGAGCATACATGCACCATCTTTTCAAAGCAAAAGAGTGGCTTGCCCCTATTTATGCCACACTGCACAATCTACGGTACTTCGCAAAACTAATGGAGCAACTGAGAGAAGCAGTTGCAGAAGATCGCTATGAATCCACTTCCAGAGATCTTCTAAAAAGAATGGGATTCTTTGGAAACTAAAAACAGAGTACTTATAGAGAGTCTGGGCAACCGGGTAGGCGGTATAGCAAGACCCTCTGACTCACCTGCCATTTTCATCAGGGGTGCTCTTCCCGGTGAACAGGTAACATTCAAGAATACCAGGGCAAAGAAGAACTACATTGAAGCAGATATTGTCTCCATAGAGAAACCTTCGCAACACCGGATAAAACCATTCTGCAGCCATTACGGTGTATGCGGTGGCTGTTCCATGCAGCATCTCAACTATGAGGAACAACTGGTCTGGAAAAGAAGATGGATTGAAAAGGCTCTTCGCGGTCTCACCGTGCCGGAAGTAAACCCTGCAATCCCTTCCCCGGTAACCACTGGTTACAGAAACAAAGTTACATTTGATGTGCGGCATAACAAACTCACCCTGCACGCATTCAAAGGAGATCCCGTTCCAGTTGACTTTTGCCCGCTGATGAATGAATCGTCAAAACAGGCTCTACGAAAATTTCTCTCAACAGGTGTTCCGTATGGGATCACACGGGTATCGGTCAGAGGTGGAACAAACACGGAAAGCTCTATCATAGAACTGACAGGAGACTATCAGGACAAGGCGCCTATAAGTTGGCCTTCCACAGTTATCAGGAAAAAGCGATCATGGTTTTCTCTTAAGCCCGGTAACATGTTTGAGAAGCTGGGAGAGTTCATATATCAGGTTCCACATGGCGGTTTCTTTCAGGTTAACACAAAGGCAGCAGAGAAACTGGTTAGCATTGTATTGAATCACATACCAGATGAAAATACAACCGCTCTTGACCTCTATGGAGGTGTTGGAACCTTCGGGATCCCTCTGGCTGCACGGGGCTCTGAGGTAACAACTGTGGAGATGAATCAGGAAGCTTCAACTTGTTTTCATAGAGCAGCAGAGTTGAACAGCATCCCTGCAGGCAGGCTTCATGTTGTAAACTCGAAAGACACTTCATTCCTGACCAGAGCGCTGAAAAGAAAGAGGGAGTTTGAAACAATTGTAACCGACCCGCCAAGAGCCGGTATGGGAGCCAGCATATCAAAGCAGCTGACGCAGTTGAACCCCTTGCGAATTGTCTATGTAAGCTGTAACCCGTTTTCCGCAGCAAGAGACATTGCAGTTTTTTCTGAAGAACACTATAAGATCCGGCAAATTACCCCGGTTGACATGTTTCCCCATACCGACCACATTGAAACCGTATTCCTTCTTGAAAGAGGCAAATAAAATGAAAGCAGTATTTATCATCCTGGTGTCTGCATCTCTGGCAACTGCTTCTTTGCCGCTTGAAAACCCCCTGAATCTGTGGCTTTACCATTCAGAAGCAACCGGTAACCTTCTCACAGGAGAATTCCCGGATCAGCATACAGTATCAGTGGAGCCCGGCTCCAGAACCATATGGCTCTGGCGTCTTATCCAGGATCGTTCAAATGTTCCATCAACAGGAAACGGAATTTTCGGGTGGCGAAGTACGGTTGCTGGCCAGGCAGGCAGCAGCAACTCTGAATTCATCTCAAGTGGTGAAATGGCATTCGAAGTATTCGCCAGACCTCTAAACTGGTTCAGTATAAGCCAGAGAACCTCTTTCTGGACAGGCAGCGACGGCAACCCGCCAGATGGCTTTTCTCAATTCCACTACGGCCTCGAGCATGGCAGACACCTCTATGTAGACTGGGGTTTCGTTCAGGCTGAAACAGGACCGCTTCAGGCAGCAATGGGAAGAATCCCCGTTCGATGGGGACCGGGCAGATTTACACAATTGATGATCTCAGGCCAGGCTCCTGCAATGGATATGATAAAAATTGATCTGGATCTGGGTGACAGAGTACACTTCACCGGTTTCACAACCACGATCAATTCAGATTCCTCCACATGGCTTTCAGCTCACAGGCTGGACATAAAACCATATGACTTGCTCCGGATCGGTCTTTCAGAATCCATTCTGTACACCGCAGACGGCATTGACCTCGCATATGCAAACTTATTCATCCCGTGGTACCCTGTACAGTGGAATGAGAGGGTGGACGACAATGCATTCATGTGTATAGATGCCACCTGGCAACCGGTGAGAGGAATAGCACTCTACGGAGAATTCCTCATAGATGACATACAGTACGAGAACATCCATGATGTACCCAACAAACTCGGTTACACATTCGGTGCTGACTTTTTCTCCCCGGAGACAGGGCTGGGTGCTGTTGCGGAATACACTGCAGTACAGAGATATGTATACAGCCAGAGAAAGATAAATAACTTCTATATGCACGACGCCAGAATCATCGGGTCACAGCTGGGACCTGACGCAGACAGAATAACTGGCTCCATCTCTTACATAGGCTTTCACGGAATTACTGCCCAGCTGAAAGGCAGCTACACCAGACACGGTGAAGGCAATGTGTACGAGGGCTGGCCTGATTCTGTTCAGGCAGGAGGAGCTTTCCCCTCGGGCATAATTGAGAACACAACTGAATTGTCTCTTGATCTTGGCTGGTATCCGAATAACTGGCTTGAAGTCCGTACCAGCGGAGGAGTCTCTTTCACCGGCAATACCGACAATCAGAGCAGTGTAGAATCCGATGACTCACGGGTTTCCGTTGAATTGATTCTTCTTAAGGAGAATTAAACGGAGAGTGGTTCGAGATATAACTCAATCGCCTCACGAATATTATTAAGAGTTTCCTCTTTTGAATCGCCCTCACTTATGCATCCGGGGAGAGTCGGAACAATAACGGTAAAACCACCTTCATCACTTGGTTCTAAAACGACCTTAACAAACAAAGAATACCTCCAAATAACAATATGCCACAGCCTGTTGTCCCTGTTACTCTACACCTGATGTGAAATAAGGGGGAATCGTTGAGGATTCTGGATAGTTTCAATTCCAAGATCAATATCCAGATCAGGCCAATAGTAATTTCCGGGAGTTGGCTCCAGTACATTAACTATCTCGTTGACAGATCCATCTTTAAACCAGGGGAAATCTTCATAGGAAATGAAATACTCACGGCCATGCGTATATAGCCATATACCATGACTGGATATGTTGACAACTTCAGTTTCTGAAGTGTTCACTCCAAGAGTTTGTGATCTGTTCATAATGTACCTCAATCATCTGTTCAATATCATGAACCTGCCCGCCAGCGTGCGAAGCTCAACTACACTAATTAATTGAATAGCAATTCGTTCCTGACTTGTCAAGCACAAACTCATGAACTTTAACAGAAGAAGGTGAATAATCATACATCTGATTTATTTGATCAATACCGCAGGTCGAATACAAAACCCACACCGGGATATGTTTCTGATCCAATGGTAATCTCTTTAAATTCTTTTTCTGCTCCTCCATGCTTCCTGTAGAAGGAATTGTTTTTTGCTCCCAGCAAGGTCCATA
>JAGLDB010000080.1 GCA_023145935.1 Candidatus Sabulitectum sp.
CTGCGTAAGCAGGTGATCTATGGCTTTCTGTGGATAACCGGCATCGTGCTTCAGCCTGGAGAATCTCTCTTCTTCAGAAGCTCCAACAAGCACACCATCAATAAGAAGAGCTGCTGCTGCATCGTGCTTAAAACAATTTACACCGAGAATAGCAGTCATTAATAATCCCGTCTGTTGCGCCGGAAAAGCTCGTTGAAGGCTCTTCGGCAGTACGGCGCTGTGTATCGAATATCCCTTCGGGACAGAGCAGGGCAGAGAAATCCACTAACCAGCCTGCACCCCTGCAACAGCCCCATGAACAATCTGAATAGTACAATGGAGCCTGTATATCCGTGTTTCCGGAGAAACTTCAGCTTTGCCTGAATATACTTCAGGTATGTTTCTCTACCAAACATCTTTCTTGCTGATGCCCCCTCTATATGAATAACTTCCGCTGAAGGAACCAGAAGAGAAGAAAAACCCTTCAGAGAAAGCCTGTACTGAAGCTCCGTTTCCTCGTGGTAGAAAAAGAAATCTTCATCAAAGCCTCCGATTTTCGTAAAAAGCTCTTTTCTGAAAACCATTACTGCACCAACAAGCCAGTCCACCTTCCGTTCCACAGCATGAGGCCGATTCACAGCGGATTCTCTGCCCAGAACAGGAATGTGTTCTTTGATCAGTTTCCATGGAAATGGAAAGTCTCTGAGAGATCTCTGGAGGGTTCCGTCGGGCCATAGAAGTTTTGGGCCGACAACCCCGGCTTCCGGATGGCTTTCAACCGTATCAAGAAGTATCTGAAGACTGCCGGGAAGAAAAACTGTATCGGAATTCGCAAGAACGATGATCCCCGCATCGATATCTTTTATTGCCTTGTTGGCTCCTCCGGCAAACCCGAGATTCTCTGGATATCTGATCAGGGTGAACCAGCTTTTATCCCCCCATGCTTCAAAAGCGATCCTCTCTGAACCATCCGTGGAGCAGTTGTCAAAAACGATCAATTCTCCATTCAGTTTCTCCACAGGATCAGCCAGTGATTTAATCATAGCCGGAAGAACTTCCAGACCGTTCCAGTTCAGTGTAAGAACAGCAAAGCGTTTCAGATCAATCCCCCATCATCTCGCGGCATAGATTTACATGCTCCTGGAAACGAACCATATCATCGCTGCCTAAATTTCTTCTATGGCTGCTGAAATACAGGTATGGATCAATGGCATAATCATCAGGCCCGTTGATCTGATAGTGAAGATGAGGCGCTGTAGATATGCCTGTATTGCCTATTGTTCCCACCTGATCTCCTGGCTGAACTACAGAACCCCGGTCAACAGACAGAGTTTCCATGTGCAGAAAAATCTCAGAATACCCTCCGAAGTCTATCTCTATACAGTAGCCGTTGTAGGTAGTATTCCAGTTCGTTCGCAGAACTGTTCCTCCTGTAATTGAAAAAACCGGGGTTCCCTGAGGAGCCTTGTAGTCAACACCCTGATGAACATGATCCCCTCTGGGTTCTCCAAACACACTGGTTATCTCCTCAAAAGTCGTCACCGGTGACCTGTCAAGCAGTTTCACCAGTTCGGAACCGTCAGCCTTCCAGACCGAGGGCCAGTTATCTCCGGACTTATGAAACACATACCCTGCAAAACCGTGGTTGGATGAACCACCAACGGGTATGTACTCGAATGCAATAACCATATTTTCTCTTGAAAGCTCTTCAGTCGTATAGATTATATGCATGGAATCCCCTGCTATAAAACCCCTCCAGGGGTTCATTTCCCAAACTAGATTCCGAACACAGTGGGCTCCAAGAATGTCCTGGTCAACATCAGAGACTTCTCCAAGACTCTGGTAAAGAGACCCCTGTATCTCAATCTCAATAAATCTCCATGCCTCAGGTGAAACAGCAGGTGGCAGAGAATCTATATCCGATTCAAGGGAATCAGGCTCTGTACCAAGAGTGTCCTCCGGAAGAACAAGCGAATCTTCCACCACAGGAAAAGAATCAGAAAGAGCCACCGGGATCATAGTATCGACCGAAATATGTACCTCTAAATCTCTGGCATGCCCCTGACTATAATCATCCTGAGTGATAAAATAACTATCTTCAGGTGCAGGCTCGTTTGAGCAGCCCAGAAGCAAAATACAGGTGACAACATATTGCCAGTACTTCATTTGACCTCCGTCAGTATATTGACATCCAGTACGCAATTATCAATACTATACGCATGAATGGTTCAAGGGGGGGATACAGAGTACTGGTTGTTGATGATGAGCCCGAGGTTCTGGACTTCATTAAAGAAGTGCTGAACTCCAACGGGTTTGTATGTGATTGTGTCTCAGACAGCAGGCAGGCACTGGGTAAACTGAGAACCAGGTCTTACAACCTGCTTATCACCGACATTCGCCTGCCTGACGGTTCCGGCATAGACATAATACGAATAGCAAGAGAAAAGCATCCCTACATGGCAGCCATGGTTATCACAGGATTCGCCTCTATTGAAGGAGTCAAAGAGGCGATGGATCTTGGAGCCATGGAATACATCCCAAAGCCTTTCTCTGTGGAAAAGCTTCTTCTTGCAGTAGAGGGTGTTATAAAAAAACAGAAATTTCGCAAACACACATCCGCAAAATCCCTGATAATAAACAGTGAAGCCATGAAGAAAGTCATGAAACTTGTAGAAAAAGTCAGCATTACTGAAAGTACCGTTCTGCTCACCGGTGAAAGCGGTACAGGAAAGGAAATGATAGCGCGAGTTCTGCACAGAATGAGCAGAAGGTCAGCGGGACCATTTGTCTCAGTCAACTCCGGTGGCATTCCGGAAGGGCTGCTGGAGAGCGAGCTTTTCGGGCATATAAAGGGTTCGTTCACCGGGGCTCACTCCACCACCATCGGTCACTTCCAGGCCGCTGAAGGTGGAACTCTCTTCCTGGACGAAATAGGCAACATGGGTCATCCCATGCAGGTTAAGCTTCTTAGAACCCTTCAGGAAAGAGAAGTCTGTCCGGTTGGATCGATAGTATCAATTCCAATCAGCACAAGGCTGATTTCCGCAACCAACAGCAACATCAAAGATGAAGTGGAGAACGGTTCTTTTCGAAGAGATCTTTACTACAGACTGAATGTATTTGAAATAAGGATACCTGCCCTGCGGGAAAGGCCTGCAGACATTATTCCTCTTGCGGAACACTTTCTTGCAGAAATGCGTGAACCAGCAGGAAACACCAGCTTATGCAACAGAGTTGTTACAGCCCTGATGACATACTCCTGGCCTGGAAATGTGAGAGAACTTGAGA
This sequence comes from Candidatus Sabulitectum sp., assembly GCA_023145935.1. The sequence goes on from JAGLDB010000080.1 coordinate 3,268, forward strand.
ATGTCATGGAAAGAGCCGTGGTTCTTGCAGGAAACGATACAATTCAAGTGGAGCATCTTCCTGACTGGATCTCTGGTTCATCCGAACTTGAGATACCATTAGAGGATACAGAAGGAGCAGTGCATCTTGATGTAATTGTCAATTCAGTTGAGCGGCACTATATTCAAAAAGCGTTGGTCTCTTCAAGAGGGGTAAAGTCTAAAGCCGCCAGAAAACTGGGGCTGAAGAGAACAACACTGCTTGCCAGAATGAAGAAACTGGGAATTGTTGAGGGGTAGAAAGGGGAGCTCCATGAGCGGTTGTCTCCCAAGAATTCTAGTTGTTGATGACGACCCTGTTATCTGTGAAGTTGTCCATGAGACCCTGAAAAACCAGGGCTACTCAGTGGACACTGCCGGATCTGGAGCTCAGGTCTCAGACGCTCTGGCTCTGGAAACTTATCCAATAGTTCTCTGTGATATTCTACTGCCGGACACCAATGGTCTTGAACTCATGTCAGAGATAAAGAAGATGAACCCTGACACCTTTGTAATTCTTTTCACCGGACACGCATCAGTTAATCTTGCAAAAGAAGCCATCAGACAGGGTGCATTTGATTTCATTACCAAGCCATTCACAAGCAACGACATAATTGAAGCAGTGCACAGAGCGGAAAAAACACAGAGAAGCCACTTTTCAGAAATAACATCCAGTGAACTGAGAATTCTTCATGAACTGACTATATCCAACAAAATAACCCAATCATCTAAAGATGCGTCCCTTACCTATTTCGGCAAGAAAACAGCTGAGAGCTTCGGTGCAGAATCCCTTCGCATATATCTGCAGGACGACAAAAAAGGAAGAATGCTTGACAAGACAGTCGATCTTGGAGACGGTTCTTTCGCAGATGAAGTTACCTGGTACTTCCTGGCCAGCAGAACAATGCAATCCGGTGGGGAAGTTCTTCTTGACCCCACAAACTCGGAAAACACTGACATGTCCGGCACCAAAGCATCTTTCATGGGCACCGTAATTCCCACTGGAGATGGAAATCAAGGTGTTATTCTGGCTGGAAGAAGCTCTCGGAAAGACCGGTTCAAAACCCGTGATCTAAAACTTCTTGCCCTTTATGCTGCACAACTTGGAAATCAGCTTCAGAACCTGAAGATGAACGAATACCTTCTTCTGAACAACAAAGAGCTGGAAAAGATCAACCTGGTTACCAGTGGTTTTTCCTCATCCCTGGACATTTCCTCGGTAATTTCCTCTGTAGGTTACGGCTTGCGCAATTTCATTCCGTTTGACGTCTCAGGCTTTTTTCTCTCTTCGGAAAACGGTTCTCCCTACAACTGCATCCTTATGAACGAAGCAATTCCGAAAGAAAAAGTTCTAAGTTCTATGAAAAAACAAATCAAAAAGAGCATGGGCAAAGAACTGGCAGATAAGCTTATGGATGGAGTTCACACCAGCACATTCGTCGGGGAAGATATTCGCTCTTTCGAGAATCCTCCAGAATTCACTATCACCAAACTGGGTGATTACGGAAAAGTTCAAGGCTGGATAGTCATGAGTTCCTTCGCCGGCAAGAGCCATCTTCTGCCATCTTCCAAATTCATACCCATTCTTCTCCGCCATGCAACATCAGCCCTCTGTAATTCACTGCAGCACAGAGAAAATCAGAGAAACTACCTTGAAACTATAACCGCTCTCGCCCAGGCGGTTGACGCAAAAGACAGATACACGAATGATCACTCAAGAAATGTAACTGCATACACACTGGCACTGGCAGACAAACTTGGCATCCGCCATCAGGAAAGAAAAGATCTGTGGAATGCTGCATTGCTCCATGACATTGGAAAGATTGCCATTCCTGATGGTATTCTGAACAAGCCCGGAAAACTCACCGATGAAGAGTATGAGATCATCAAAACACATCCAGTGAAGGGATGCAGCATTCTAGAGCCGATAAAGGCGTTTAGAAGCCTGCTGCCTGCGATCAGATTCCACCATGAACGGTTCGACGGCAATGGATACCCGGATGGGCTGGCAGGAGAAAATATTCCCCTGCCTGCAAGAATTCTTACTGTAGCTGACTCTTTTGACGCCATGACCAGCAGCAGGGTTTACCGCAAATCACCGGGAGTGGAATTTGCACTGAAACAGTTGCATGAACACTCTGGTACACAGTTCGATCCCGAGCTGGCAAATGCGTTCATAGAAATAATCAAAGCTCGTTCCTACACCGACATTCTGTTGACCTATGGTTCAGTTCTTCTAGAGAGCCAACCTGTTCTGCACCAGTAACTGCGTTGGATTATATTCCCTGCGAACATAAAATATCAAAGGGAGATCGCAATGGCAGAAATTCTAGGGATCAAAGCAAGACAGATAATCGACTCAAGGGGAAACCCCACAGTAGAAGCAGATGTATATCTTGAAGGCGGAAGTTTTGGAAGAGCGGCTGTACCCAGCGGAGCTTCAACAGGTGAACACGAAGCTGTGGAACTGCGGGACAACGGCAAATCATTTATGGGGAAATCAGTTCTTAACGCTGTAGAGAATATTCACACAAGAATTGCTCCAGGCCTGCTTGGTATGGATGCTTCCTGCCAGCTTGAGATAGATTCCACAATGAAGGCGATTGACGGCACTGCCAACAAATCCGAGCTGGGTGCAAATGCCATACTCGCAGTTTCCATGGCATGCGCAAGGGCATCCGCTGACAGTTTAATGATCCCTCTTTACAGCTATCTGGGCGGTCCAGCAGCAAGGGTACTTCCAGTTCCCATGATGAACATCATCAACGGCGGACAGCATGCCTCAAATCTTATTGATCTTCAAGAGTTCATGGTTGTTCCTGCGGGCTTTGACACTTTCAGCAGAGCCCTGCAGGCAGGAGTAGAAATTTTCCAGACTCTGAAAAAAAGAGCTGGAGCTGCTGGAATGTCCACCAGTGTAGGCGATGAAGGAGGGCTTGCCCCTGACCTGCCAGATAATGCAGCAGCGCTGGAATTCATTATAGAAGCAATAAAGGCTGCCGGTTACACACCAGGACATGATGTCTTCATAGCACTTGACCCCGCTGCAAGCGAATTCTACAGAGATGGTCTCTATTTCATGCACGGGGAAGATCCTGCAGGGCTCACATCTGAGCAGATGGTAGACTACTGGATGAAACTTGTGGGTCAATTCCCCATAGTGAGTATTGAAGACGGCCTTGCTGAAGACGACTGGAGCGGATGGCAGCAGATGATGAGAAAACTTGGAAATCATATTCACATTGTTGGAGATGACCTTTTTGTTACCAATGTAGACAGGCTTAAACAGGGCATCGAAATGAAAGCCGCAAATGCTATTCTCATTAAACTTAATCAGATCGGAACCGTATCTGAAACCCTTGATGCTATTGATATGGCTCATCGCAGCGGCATGAGGGCAGTTATAAGCCACCGAAGCGGCGAAACTGAAGATACATTCATCTCTGACCTGACCGTTGCCCGCAACACCGGTTTCATCAAAACCGGTTCTGCCTGCCGCACAGACAGAACTGCGAAGTACAATCAGCTTCTGAGAATTGAAGAAGCTCTTGAAGCCAGCGCCGAATTTGCAGGAATGAGCGTCATCAAGAGGTAGTAAGTGTATAAAAGACAACCACCGCCAGAAGAAAGCAGGAAAACCAGATTACTCACAGCGATGCTTCTTACAGCTGTTTTCCTGGTAACCGGGGCCATTCTTCTTTTCAACAGGAACGGCTTCATGGCCATTACAGAAATACAGGATGAAGTTCACACCGTGGTTGACCAGAACGAGCTGGCCACAGCAGAGATTGATTCTTTGAACAATGTCATCTATCTTCTGCAGAATGACTCGCTGTACATGGAAAAGAGGGTCAGAGAAGTTCTTGGCTGGGGTCGTGAGGGAGAGACTGTTATTCGATTCATGGAACCTGAAACCGACTGAATGCTAATATTCTTAACTGCCAGGGGTGAAATATTTCTAACACAAAGACTGAACTTGCAAGAATAGCCTCTTCTGGAAAAAGAGGCGTTAACCTGCTTTTTCCAAGCGGCGGAACTGCCAAGGCAAGGGTTTCCAGCAACATCTTCCGCAAATTCAAAAACCCCGTCTGTGGAGACATTGCAAGAGTAGCCAGCAAGCAGGGCGTCTGGTATGTGGAAGAAATTCTTGACAGAAATGGATGCCTTGAACGCACTTCTCCCACTGGAAGGCGTCAGGTTCTTGCTGCCAATATCGACCTTGTGGTTGTGGTTGCTTCTATTGCAAGCCCCCCTCTAAGACGGGGATTCATAGACAGAGCTCTTGCGTCTACCAACTGGAATCATCTGAAGGCAGCTCTTGTTCTTAACAAAATAGACCTCGCGGGAAGCAAGGGGGCCGCAGATCCGGAACTGCTTGAAAAAGTCTACGGCAGGCAGGCAGGATACACCGTTCTGAAAACAAGCACAGTTGCCGGGCTGGGCATAGAAGAATTCAAGGAGCTCATCGCAGGCAAAACCGTTGCTCTGGCAGGGATATCCGCCACAGGAAAAACATCTCTTGTGCAGGCGATCCATCCGGAGCTGAACCTCCGCATCGGTGCTGTAAATGCCAAGACAACAAAAGGAAAGCATACAACAGTCTCAGCAAGGCTGATCCCCCTTGGCAACAGCACATTCCTCATGGATACACCGGGGCTGCGGGCGTTTTCTGTAGATCATAT
>JAGLDB010000081.1 GCA_023145935.1 Candidatus Sabulitectum sp.
GTGACGCGCTCCATGCGCTTCCCGCGACTGATTTCGCTGTGAGCAGGGGCGGTGTAAATGCTGTGCGGACAAGCCAGTATAAAGCCCCGCCCGATGGAATTGTAAGAATTATTGTAGATGTGAACGGTGAGTTGATGAATTACAGCACCTCTCTTCAAGAGAGTAACAGGCTTGTTCTCATGCTCAGTACTGATCCGTCCGGCACTCCCTTTACATCGTGGTCGGCTTCTTCCCAGGAAGTGCCCCAGGTGGTCACCGGCGGAAGTGTGCCTGCTTTGTCAAATCCTGAAGGTCTGAATCGTACCGGTTACGCCGGCGGCTCAGCATCTGTTACCCAGGGCATCCAGGTCTCCGAACCAAACAGGTTTGTTGATGACGGATTCCCGGTGGAGTGGACAGGGTCAGGCGGCAGACGGATCACAATTGATGTTGTTGACGCAGAGATCAGAACAGTTATGCGTTCAATTGCAGATGTAAGCGGTATGAACATCATCATTCCTGAAACATATCAGGGCACTGTAACAGCAAGGCTCCGTAATCTGGGATGGCGTGACGCGCTTCAGGCGATCCTTGATTCTCAGGACCTTATGGCTACAATGTCAGGAAACAATACCATCCGTATAATGAAGCGTGATGCTTTTTATAATGAGATCAATCAGATGGCTGTGAGTGAGGCAGAGAGAGAGAATCTTCAGGATCTGCACACAGAGGTATTCGTTATCAGATATGCCCAGGCAGAAGATATTCAGAATGCAACTCAATCGGTTCTTTCTGAAAGAGGTCAGATATCTATAGACTCCAGAACAAACTCGCTTATAGTTTCAGACATCCCCAGAAAGCTCAATGAGATAGGAAGGCTTCTTCCAATTCTGGACAGCCCAACTGCGCAGGTCATGATAGAGGCCAAGCTTGTGGAGATCGATGCAACTGCCTCCAGGGAGTTCGGTATAGACTGGAGCCTGGGAAACCTTGGCAGGGGTGATGTCATAACTCATGCAGGTATGGAGACAAATCTTGGTGTTGGTGCTCCAACAGGTTCAGTTCAGTTTGGTCATCTTACGAATCTTCTGGACATAAACGCCACCATCAGTTACCTTGAGCAGCAGAACAGAGCTCACATTCTTTCTGAGCCAAGGATCGCCATCTGCGACAACATGACCGGTATGGTCATGAGCGGAAAACAGATTCCTTTGACTCTGCAGGATTCTGACGGCAACACATATGTTCAGCTTTACGATGTAGGAGTAAGTCTTACAGTTACTCCTCATATAAACGCTGACAACAATGTAACTCTTGAGCTGAACCCTGTGGTGAGTGATCTGTCTGCAGAGGCAACTGCTTCTGATCAGCCTATTTTCCTTACTCAGGAGGCTCAGACAACACTTATGATCGATGATGGTGCCACAGCCGTTATCGGTGGTATTATGAGAAGCAAGACCACTGAGCTGGAAAGAAAAATTCCAATTCTCGGGTATATCCCTCTTCTGGGAGACTGGCTTTTCACTTACTCAGCTACCAATGAAGAAACCAGTGAGCTGGTTATCTTCGTGACACCACACATTATCCGACCATACTAGGGAAGGATATTGCTTAGAATCGGGCGGGGAATCTGGCGTGGCCAGGTTCTCCGCCCTGATCTAAAGGGAGTCAGGCCCACCTCGTCCAGGGTTCGTGAAGCGCTTATGAGTATTATCTCAGAAAGATTACCCGGCGCAGTGGTTTGGGATCTTTTCAGCGGCAGTGGAGCGTTCGGTGTTGAATGTGTCAGTTGCGGAGCTGAAAAAGCAATATTTATGGATAGTTCACCGGTGAATCTGAACCGTATCTCAAAGTTTTTTAAAGAGAAAGATTCAATTAGCAGATGTATCACTGTCAGGGGAAGGCTGCCTGAGGAATTCGGTAGACTGGTGCCACCGGTTGACATTGTATTTATGGACCCACCTTACAGGGAATCTTATATATATTCATGGATACTTGAATTCCCATGGGATTCAGTTGTTCGGAATGGTGGTGTTGTCATAGTAGAATCCGGTGCGCGTAATTTTGATTCACCGTGGCAGAAGAGGAAGTACGGCGATACACATATACACATGCTGGAAGTGAAAAAGTGAAAGTTGTTTACCCTGGAACTTTTGATCCTGTAACTGCAGGGCATCTGGATATCATCAGGAGAACTGCAGGTATATTTGGAGAGCTTGAGATAGCAGTGGTTAGCAGCAGTTCAAAAGCGATGATTTTTGACACGGAAACGCGAGTGGATCTAATGAGAAAAGCAGTTGATGAAGAGAATATTGAAGGAAGAATTTCGGTGACTGCTTTCGATGGATTGCTTATAGACTACATGGAAAAAAATGGTTTTAAGATATTCATTAGAGGGCTGCGGGCAAATTCAGATTTCGAGTATGAGTTTCAGATGCAGCTTATGAACAGACGGCTTGCTCCGGAAATAACGGGAATCTACATGATGCCCTCGGAGCACAATATGTACCTTTCTTCAACAGTGGTTAAGGAGGTTGCCAGATTTGGCGGAAGTTTGGCGACACTTGTTTCTTCATCTGTTGAAGAAGCTTTAAAGCATTACTACCGGAGGAACTGATGCACTACGCAAAGAACGCCTCGTCACTTGAAGGATCAGCTACACTGCTCTATACAGCAAGGGCCGCTTCAATGAAAGCTGCCGGGGCTGACATAATTTCTCTTACAGCAGGGCAGCCTGATTTTAAAACACCCCATGCAGCCATTCAGGCTGCAAAAGACGCAATGGATCAGGGTAAAACACTCTACACGCCCAGTATGGGCATAGTAGAGCTGAGACAGGCAGTAGCACACAGGTGGAGCGGAGTGCACAAACAGGAATTCAGAGTTGAGAATGCAATGGTGTCCTGCGGAGCTAAACACAGCATTGCCAATATGCTGGAAGTCGTAGTCTCCCCTGGCGATAAGGTTCTTCTTCCTAAACCGTACTGGGTCAGTTATCCTCAGATGGTACGCCGTCTTGGGGGGGTATCAGTGTATCCTGACAGCGGTGAGATGCTCATAACCGGGGATGACATACGCAAAGCACATGCTTCGGGTGTTAAGGGAATGATCTTCAACTCACCCTGCAATCCGTCCGGACTGGTTAACACAACCAGAATGATAGCTGATGTGGCGGCTGCGGTGAGAGAAACAGGCATTTGGGTTATCTCAGATGATATTTATGAGGATTTGTACTACGGACACGGCAGGGTTCCTCATATTCTCAACGCAGACCCCGGTCTTCGGGATCAGGTTGCCCTTATTACAGGGGTATCAAAGACATATGCCATGACTGGCTGGCGCATTGGATTTGCAATAGCTAATCCTGACTGGATCAGGATAGCAGGTAGAATACAGGCCCACTCCACGTCAAATCCATGTTCAATATCCCAGTATGCAGCACTGGCAGTGGTGAAAGGTGAGGCTGAAGCTGAAAGAGCAAAGATGTACGATGCTTTTAAAAGAAGACGCGATCTTATCTGCGGTCTTCTTGAGAAAGTGCCTGGGATTGAGTTCCAGAGGCCTCAGGGTGCATTTTATGTGTATCCTCGGATAGTGACAGACAAACCGATCAACACAGAAGAATTTTGTATTGCCCTTCTTGAAAAAGGAGGCCTGGGAACGATACCCGGAAGTGCATTTGGTAACGAAGGCTATATAAGGCTTTCTTTTGCAGCCTCGGATGATGATATTGCTGAGGCAGTGAAGAGGTTGAAAAGATTTTTAGAACGGGGTGATTTCGAATGATAGTAACCTGCCCTAATTGTGGTAAGAAGTACCAGATAGCAGAAGAGAAACTTGCAGGGAAGTCCAGAAGGTTGCGCTGTAAGAAATGCCGTGAGGTATTCATCATACATCCGCCCAAAGAAGAGCCGGTTTCAAAGCTATCCGCAATTGATGAACGAGCTGCAAGGTTCGCAAGAGTACTCGCATCTGACATGCTTATTTACAATAAAGATGCTGTGGAAGAGGCTCGTGAAGCCGGTGACTTGTCGGAGACCATGGCAGGAGAGATCGAGCGTTCCTGGCAGCTGTGGAAAAGCAGATTTCCCGAGGCTGCAGGCAGCGAAGAAGGAATTGATGTCTTTCGCAGTTCTCTGAAGGATATTCTTGCAGGAGGAGATACCCAGTTTGACGGTTGGTCGCCGGAGTAGTCAGCTCTCTGCTATTTCTCTCTTTAGGCATCTGAATATGATGTGGGTAAGGATCATGTGGACATCTTCGATCTGCTGCATATCCGAAGACGGAACCACTATGGCGTCGGTTGCTGCTTTAAGAGCATCTCCTCCATCGAATCCCGAAAGCAGGATTGATACAGCTCCAGCCTTATTCGCAACATGGAAGGCATTTATTACATTGGGGCTCATGCCGCTTCCTGAAAGACCTATAACAATATCACCCTGCTCTACAAGGTTCTTCAGCTGTTCGCCAAAAGTGTTTGTGTAGTCTGTATCATTTGCCCATGCTGTTAGAAGGGGTATGTTTTCAGCAAGGGAGATTGCCTTGAGTCTTGGTTTGCCTTCTGAAATGGTACCTTTGGCCAGGTCACATACAAAGTGTGCACTTGTAGAGCTTCCGCCTCCATTGCCGAAAACAAAGATCCGGTTACCATTCTTATAGGCCTCAAAAATAACAGAGGCAACTCTTTCCACAACTTCAGGCGGTACCTTAAGAACAAGCTTGCTTACTTCGTCCAGATACTTCTCAATCCTTGCAACCATTATCATCTCCAAGAAGGCTCAGGTACTTATCATACTGAACCGTATTACGGGGTATAACTGCTCCGGTAATTACTAAACAATTCCTGAGGTTTGAGTTCTCGCCCACTGCAGCACCATCAAGTATAACACAGTTTTCCAGGGTACATCCACTACCTATTTTACAGTTGCTTCCCACCCAGAGGGTTCCCCTGATCGTTGCATCATCCGGGATCCGGCTGTTGATAACTGTACCGGTTTCAGGGATGGTCAGGTGCGGCCACGGAGAGAGTTCTCCGGACAAAATGTAATGACAGGTCAGCAGGTAGTTTTCTCTGCTTATCGGGCGCTCCCAGTTGCCTGGCAGCATGAATGCTGCCGTTCTGCTGTGATCCAGAGGGTTTGACGGGTTAAAGTTATCTGTGGCAACCCATACAAGACTGGAGAAACAAAGATTTGTCTCAGAGTTCTCCGGTGATGGATTTAACTCTGTCTTTTCCACAAAGCCATTACCGTCTGTGAGTACTGTGGTGTTTTCCCAGGGTTTTGCAGAGCAGGCGAGAGAAATTCCAATATCTGCTCCCAGAGTGCGGGTTTTGTCACGAAGGGCAAAGGGCGACTGTCTGGTAATGCAACCGCTGTATGCTGCAAGCCATTCAGAGCCCAGCTCCGGGCTTGCTGTTTCAAAACTGCATACCTTAACGCCATCAATACCTGCTTCATGGTCAATGTAAATCCCGGTTACACCGGAGTTTTTGAGATGGATGATCAAGTCTTCCAGGGGTGAGATACCACATATCATCGGGAAGGCAGATTGCTCTCTGCAAAAAATGAAGCAGTTCATTGATCGAACCTTGCGTATCTAATAAGACCATTGCCTTTTCCGATCATTGCAGCTGCCAGGTAAAGCATCCGTTGAAGACCCACTCTGAAATAGAGGAAACGCGCCCAGCGTTCATAAAAGGGTCCGGTATTTATGGGTACAGGTTTGATCTTTCTCCTGATTGCACCGTAATTGCCACTCTGTTTCTTAAAAGTGAGGAATCCGCCTTTTTCCATGAAAGCCTCAAGAGTATCCGGTCCGAAGAAATACAAATGTGCTGGAATTGCATCAGGGGTGATGGTGCAGGGCTTCATTTTCTTCAGGAATGCTTCGGCTCTCTCCTCCCAGTGGGTGAGTTCCCAGGGGCACTGGACCACAAGAACACCTTCCGGTGAAAGAACCCTGCCTATTTCCTTCAGGGTCTCGAACGGTCTGTGCAGATGTTCAAGAACATCAAGAAGCAGAACGACGTCAAAAGAGTTACTTTCATATCCGGCATCTTCCAGTTTTCCGCAGAATACATCAAGCCCCAGTTGATCAGTTGCATACTTTGCAGCAAGCTTGCTTACTTCCAGCCCTTTCACATGCCAGTTTCTGTCTTGCAGATGATTTAGAAGGAAGCCGTGTGCACAGCCAACCTCCAGAAGCCTGCCCCTTCCGCGGTAAGGCTCGATGTCATCTGCTCTTCTGTTGAACAGTCTGGTGAAGATCTTATTGTATTTTTTGAAGTTGTCCACATAACCACCGTAGCCTACATCTGCACTCTCATAGTATTCCCGACTGTACATTTCTTCAAGTGCTGCTTCTACAGGTCTGCAGGACAGGTAGATAAGACCGCAATTTCTGCATCTGGCCACAGGCCAGCTTCTCTGTACACTTAGAGGCTCAGCTTCGCTCCCGCCGCAAAGCATACAGTTTACACTCTCTCTTGGAAAACCGGACCAGTCCATAATACTCCCTGTCAACCCTTGACGATTTGTCAAGTATTGACAAATCAATTATCTTCAGTGGAACCAATGCCGACCCAGGCAATATATAGAGCAAAAGCATTTTGAAAAATACGCAGGTTGCGAAAGGCGGATGAATTTGGCCACCAGACGAACAGAAGGACGCTCTCTTGAGCTGTATCTCCGGGAAATAGGTACTCGTGACACTCTTACTTCCGAGGAAGAGGCCAGTCTTGCTCTAAGAATAAGAGAGGGTGATCAGGAGGCTCTTAATGAACTTACAGAGGCAAACCTCCGATTTGTCGTTTCTATTGCAAAGCAGTACGCAAATCAGGGAGTTGCCCTGGAAGATCTTATTAACGAGGGTAATGTGGGCCTCATTCGTGCTGCAAAGGGGTTTGATGAAACAAAGGGATGCCGATTTATTACTTACGCTGTCTGGTGGATCAGACAGGCTATTCTGCAGGCTCTTGCGGAACAGTCAAGAATTGTTCGTCTTCCTCTAAACCGTGTTGGTGAGCTCTACAAAATGGGCAGGGCTACAAGAGAGCTGGGGCATTCTCTGGGCAGAGATCCATCCACCGTTGAGATTGCAGGAGAACTGGATGTTTCCCGTGAAGAGGTCGAGGGTATGATGTCAATTCACAGTACTCATCTATCTCTTGACAGCCCGGTTTACGAGGGCAGTGACAAAACATTTCAGGAAATGATAGCGGCAGAGGGTGGAGTTACCCCTAATGAAGCTGTTCTGGTTGACGCTCTTAAAACAAGTGTAGACGACATGCTCAGCATACTTGATCACAGAGAGCGAACGATCATTCAGCTTTTCTTTGGAATACAGACAGACAGGCGACATACACTTGCTGAGATCGGGCGTACAATGGGTATAAGCCGCGAGAGGGTCAGGCAGCTCAAGAACAGGGCTATTGCCAAACTTCACGAGTGCAGCGACAGTGCCACTCTGCTTCATTTTCTGAAATAGAGAAGTCAGCCTTATGTTCAGAGGGTCATTAAACTGGATACCGGACAATCCGTCAAGCAGGCGAAGACAGATGAAAATGTCTTCCGCGAAAGCAAGGTGGACTTTTCTTGTAACAGTGGGAATTCTCTGTGTTTTTATTGCACTGGGCTTCAGTATTGGCAAAAGTATCTCAAACAGAAGCCAGCTCAGCGCAGATCAGGAGTACTTAACTCTTCAGGGCGAATTGATACAGCTGAATATACGGGTTGAGAACATGCAGAAAAGCTTTGAGCAGGTTGCCCAGCGCGAGGAACGGGCATTCATGGCTGCGGCGGATATGAATATTGATTTTTCCAGGCTG
>JAGLDB010000082.1 GCA_023145935.1 Candidatus Sabulitectum sp.
AGTGCCTGTTGAAACTCCCCACCGGAAGAAGCTATACATGCCCCTCTGATAGAGTGTATGTCAGCCCCTTCATAGCCTTCCACCTCTGCCCTCTTCAACCTCTCAAGAGCATCTTCGAAAGCTCCTGATTCAAGATAGTTCTGAGCCATCTGCACTTCAGTCAATCCTGATCGAACTGCGGCAGGGTAATGAAGAAACAGAGAGATCAGCACAATGATCAATGCCATCGGTGCAGCCAGTTTCCATCTGAAATTTGATGCAGACAGAATCAGCACCGGAAAATAGACAGCTCTGTGCCTCATGGAAGGAAAGAAAAGAAATGCAGCAGCCAGCCCTGTAACGATTAGTGCAGTCACAGCATTTCTTCTAAATCCGGATATTCCAGATGCAAAAATTACGAGAGTTAATGGAAGAAGGTATCTCAGTATGGTTGATCCAAGCAGATCAGGGGCTTCGATGTTGCGCCCTGGTCCTGGAATTGAAAGAAATGCCGCAGTTTTTACAAATCCCCTGCCAATCCAGCCTGGAATATCATTTTCTATGGACCCCAGTGCATCATCCATGAAGGAGCTATTCCCCATGAGTTCTTCAAATTCAATTCCCGGAGGGGTTTCAAGCAATTCCCATGAAGAGCCAAGCCACAGATTAAGAGGTCCATTCTCTGCGATAGCAAAGGGTCCTCCCGAGATCAGGTTGATGGCCATAACAGGAAGAACAGCAATGACTACACCTGCTGCTGTGCGGAAATACCTTTTGTAAGGACGGATGAAAAAGATCGAGACCGGCAGGAAAAGAAGAAGCTCTCCTCTGAATAAGGCTGCACAACCAATCAACCATCCAAGCAGTACAGGCTTCTTACTACCAGCAGTTAGAGCCAGTGCCAGAAAAGCAGCAGCCGGGGCGGCAGGCAGTATTTGAAGCCCTGCAAAGGCCAAGGTTGGTTCAATGGCCAGAACTCCCGCAAGAATGACATTTTTCAAGCTCTTTTTGCGGAAAAGAAACAATGCAAGGGCCGGTACCAGAGAGATAGAGCTGAATATCCATCGAAGAACAGTAATTCTTGAAGAAATGGATGCAAGCATGTAAGTAGCTGGAGGTCTTTCAAATGGTGGTGAATCTCCTGCTACATACGTAATTTCATCAACATGAAGATCAGACCCGAAAAACCAGTCTAACTGGCTGAGAGACATGAATCTAAGAAAAATACCAACCGAGAGGAATGCAAGAAATATCAGAGACTCTCTCTTCATCTGCTTATTACACCATTGCTGTACTGGATGTTCACGTAGTCCCGGGTTACAATACCCTCTCGGCTCCAGTTAAGAGATGGTGCAGTTTCTATCCACTGCTCCCCGGCAGGCGGGATGATTCCTTCAACTATGATCCAGGCATCCTCCGTGAGATCAAAGAGGTCTGAAAGCTGAACAGACTGCGGATAATAGTATATGGATGAAACACGGAACCAGTCTGCTACAGTCAGAAGAATCTCTTCATTATTCATACCGGCCAGCTTCCGCCTAAGTTCACGATCAAACCCACCCACTGTCTGGACAGTAAGGGTGAATTCACCATCTGATGGTGATATATCCCAGATCTCCAAGCCTGTATCTGACTCCACCGGCGGTGGCATCTCTGCCAGAACACCTCCCGGCAGCAGAAGCCACAGCGTGTCTTCGGCATCCACCCAGCCTGCAGGTGAAAGGTATTCAGAAGGTTCTTCAAGCTCTCCATCCACAAGAATGAAAGACCTGTAAAAACCCAGTGGAGAAGGTACAAGAGGAAGAATATCCGTGGCGGGAATAACAGGAGCTTCTATGCTCATAATCCTGCACATGGCAGAGAGCAGCGTAGCAGCTTCTATGGGTGTGGCTCTTCTGGAGTCAAGTATTTCCTGTAAAGATCTCACAGCAAAACCTGCATCTCCCCCTGGGAATGGCAGCAGTTGCAATGACTCCGTTATAAGAACACGCCCGCGGGAAACACGCATCCTTGGAAGAGCACCTGCTGCACCTGCTTCAATTGCAGCCCCCCTGAGATCCGGGGGTGTCTCCATGGATGATATCCTTGAAGGTTCCAGAAGAATATCCTGTACCTCACCCCAGTTTGAAGCAGTTGAAAGCCAGAGTTCCTTGAACTCTTCATTAACAGATGTGAAAACCAGTCTGTTTCTTCCAGCTGTCTCTGTAAATCCTATGAATCCAACTGCAAGATTGTCTGTGTCGGGACAACTCACAATTATTGTGTCAGGTTCACTGCCAGCGATGTATGTGTAGAACAAACCACTTCCTGACATCACACCGGAGTCATGAACACGAAAAGACCATTCCATGGTCATCCCCGGTCGCAGTCCGGGAAAAGCAACCACAAGTGCCAGTGGCCAGCCTTCACTTCCAGTAAGAGTATCCACAGCCCATTCAGGCACATCCCTGGGCTGTCCCGGAAAACCATAAGTCGAGTGAATTACCTCGATCTCCATGTAGTCAGGGTCAAAATCACGTGTAACTCTCAGGAATCTTCCATCGTCCCCGGCAATAGCTCTGTAGCTAACCGTTGTTTCCTTAACCAGCCCGTCCCATTGGATATCCACATCAACTGATGTGTATCTGGAGGGTACGGCAATGGCCCCTGCAATAAGAATCAATGAGGATATCATCATGGCAGTCCAACAGTTCTGGCCGATGCACCAGAGCGCACAAGAAGGGTTTGAAGAACATCATCATTCGAGTTTGTAACATCAGCGGTTTCTGTATAGACAAGTCTGCCGTGTTCGTAGCCCATTGAACAGAAATATCCAGGAGCATTTACTGGAGCCGGAAGACGGGATTCAGTATCAAACCCGGAAAGAGAAACTCTGAGAATTTCTGTTGCAGGTGCGTCGATGAGAAATGAATCCGGAGGAGCAGGCAGAAGCAGTGAAGCAATTCTTGAGCCAGGCAGAGAAATCTCTCTCAGGCCGGGCAGAAGAACATACTCGCTGTTCCTGAATACCTCCCACTTCCCGTGAACAGTAACCTCTTCTCCGTCAAAGAATACAGAGTCGCATTGCGCGGCTCCAAAAAACCGTCTGAACATTTCATTTCGGTTTGAAGGACCCGACCTGGTGAAAAGTGTGGTGATAAGCTCCAGAGGAACCCCGTATCCGGATGCCTTTAGATCCCCTGTGATCAAATTCTCTTCAAGATCGATCTCACCAGAGATCAGAATACTCAATGTGTCATTCCACCCGTTCAGGGGAATGGTCTGAAGAGCTGTTCCGCCTGGAACTATAGGAAGAAAAGTACAACCACGAAGCCCGAAACTAGCTCCTGCGCTTATTGGTATGCCTCTTGGCGTGGGGTCAAGAACAATCCATGAATTATCTATGGGACTTCTATACACGGTGATCATATGGTCAAAACTTCTTGCATCAACAACCAGGGCGGTCTCTCCATTGGTTGTTGCAAGAGCAGGGTAGGCATCATAACCTGCCTTTCGAAGAAGCCACATAAGCAGAACAGCTCTGTCTCTGCATACTCCAGAGCCATCCTCAAGGGTTTCCTCAGGAGATCTTGGCGACCATCCCGGCCATACTCCTGCGTCAGCTCCAGTGTAGTTGATATTTTCAGCAACCCACACACGAAGAGCGCCAGGGTCCGAGTTGGTAGTGCGCACTATCTCATCAAGCCTTGAGCACCCTGCATGCTCCGGTCTGTCCAGCGAAAGAGAAGCCTCTGCAGAAAGCCTTTCCGGAGTTCCAGTTGCTATAGAGATCATCACAGAAGAAGATTCTGCAAGAGAATGGGACGGCACAGGGGAAAGATTCAAGAATTCCCACGAGCTACCGGGTTCACTGGAGATCAGTTGAGTGTTCAGATCATTATGCACCCTAAAAACGGATCTAACCACGCTGTCCTGAAGTGCAGGAAAAAACGAATAGCTGTACACATCAGAAAGGGGCAGTGAATGAATTGTTCTTACAATATCAACTTTAACCGTGTCTCCCACCTCAAGACCGGGCATAAGGATCACAGTTTCCCGGAGAGAGGATTCAAGTCTGTTGGTTCTTGACAGTATTCTGTGAGGGCCGGTTGATACCGTTGCCTGTGAGCTGCCTCTGCCGCCCCTCCAGTGCCCGGCGCAGGCCTGTACTATTTCCAGTTCTTCCATGCCTGTACGAAAAGCCACACTCATGGTTGAATAACGCTGTACTCCCCTGCCTGTCAGAGGAATTATCACAGCAGTTGTTCGTTCTGTGATGAATCCGTTCACTTCAAAGGTAACACTTACCTCATGCGTGAGATACACCGCATCAGGAATTCCCCCCATAAAACACAGGGTCAGGATTGCAGCGAGCACCACTGTCTCAGATCAGTTGCAGGTTCGGTTGTAAACCGAGTGGAAGAAATGAGAGAAAAGCTGACTTGGCCACCCCGCAGAGCATGCACATCCGTTCCGGATTCTTCCCGTACCGATTGCATCTCATAAGGTCCATATCTGTAGGATTCACCGTTTTCACAAGGGGTAAATGGAATTTCTCTGGCAAAACTTCCAATGGTTGTTATCTGATATCCGGAATGGGTTTTAGACGGTACATTGATGTTGAGGATCATTCCAGGTTGTATCATCCTGTACAGCTTCTGGTCAACCACTTTCTTTATTACCTCTGACGAAAGGCTGAAATCAGGGAAAGACGAGTATTCCTGACTGATGGCAACTGCGGGTATCCGCCAGAAAGCTGCCTCTGTAGCCGCTGCTACAGTACCGGAGTACCATGTGTTGTTGGCCACATTCGCACCGGGGTTTATGCCTGAGATGACCAGATCAGGAGCTTCACCGGTTATCAGTTCACCCAGAGCAAGTTTAACACAATCAACCGGTGTTCCCTCCACAGAGTATCTTTCCGGACCATGCTTTCTTAAAGTGAGTGGAGAGTGGAGATTAAGAGACATACTGGCTCCGCTGTGATGATGGAATGGAGCGACAGTTATTGTATCGTGCCCGGAAAATACGTCCTCAAGTACCTTTAAGCCAGGCTCATCAAACCCGTCATCATTTACCAGAAGTATTTTCACAGCTCAAAGTGATCTTGAGAGAGAAAAGCGATGTGTTGTACCAAGCGAGTAGTTGCCGGGAACAAATGCGTAGTCAACAGTCCAGTTCTTTGCCGAAAGACCCACACCTGCTGTAAGGTCGCTGCTGTCATCGTTGATCTTCCAGCCGCCCCGGAGAGCCACCCACTGCACAGGAGTTATCTCCATACCGAAGCCGGCGCTGGTACGATTGTCCAGAGGGCGCATTACCTGCCCGGAAAGAGAAAGCTCTCCTATAGGAGTATGCCCATCCCATTTGGAGGCGAAAACCCATGTGCGTGGAAATCTGAAATCCGTCTCATCCATTGTCACTGAAGACCCTGAATGAAGATATACAGCTGTAAAGAACAGGCTCGAAGAAACATGATAATTAAAACCTGCATCTACAGCCCAGCCCATGGAAGACTCAAGCCATATTTTTTCATTTATGAACTTTACTCCCAGGCCGGCGTCAAAATTACCCATCACGGCGGCAATTGCACCGTTAACTGAAAAATCGGTTACATTGAATGCATCCACAGGCTCTGATGTTGGTGTTTCTCTGTACTCAATTCCGGTGGTTGAAACTGATCTTAAAGCAAGAGACCCGGTAAAATTTCTGCCAAGACCAGAAACCGCGGCAAGATAGTTCTGAGTTGTTGTGCCAAACCACTGGTTATGCCCAGCAGAAACAGAAGATTCCAGCCTGGCAAGCAGTGCTGGATTGGAGAAAATAGCAAGCTCGTGGCCATTTACTGCACCGGTTCCTCCGAGAGCTGAAACTCTAGCTCCAACATCCATCTTGAGAAACGGGAAAAGACCAAGCCCTGCATCTCTGTAAACACCCGCCAGCGAAACACAGGCGAGTACAAAAAGAATCATTGTCGTTTTCTTCATATACCCCTATACACAAGATCAAGCCTAAGGTTCCTTCAGTGGAACATCAGACAAGTTCGCAAGAGAGAATTATATTACAAGTTCTCCTGAAAGGATAAAGATAATGAAAACTCTGGCCATCCGTGATTCTTACAGGTCCGGCTTTTTTAACATGGCAGTAGATATCTGCTCAATGAGACTTGTTCAGTCCGGTAAAACTCCAGCTGTATTCCGCACATATATGTGGTCTCCCCACTGCCTTTCCATAGGTCGTTTCCAGAAAGCAGAAAAGGAAGTAGACATAAAGAAGCTCATTGCAGACGGTTACCATCTGGTCAGACGGCCTACCGGCGGCAGAGCTGTCTGGCATGGACATGAGTTAACTTATTCTCTTATTGCCAGAGAAAATCATCCTCTGGTAAGTGGTTCTATTGCGGAAAGCCTGGAGAAGGTCGCTTCTATCCTTGTAGAAGGTTTGAGAAAATCTGCCATCCCTGCGATACTGAATTCAACCCCGAGAGAAATGTCATCAGCAGGCCGAAAATTTAATCCCTGCTTTACCTCACATGGCAGATCTGAAATAATGACACCGGACGGAAGAAAACTTGTGGGAAGCGCTCAGGCAAGAAGCCACGGGATCTTCATAGAACACGGATCGATAATATTTACCAACCAGCAGATGAAAGCTGTAGATTACCTTCCTGAAGCAGCCTCCATAGAGATGAAGAAGACAATGCGCGAATTGCTTATCAATGGTGTTGGTACAGTCCTTGAATACAATCCTGATATCACACCGGAGATTCTTGCAGAAAACCTTCATAAGCAGTTTGCAGTTCAATTGAATGAGATCCCGTCTTCATTTCTTTCCAGCGACCTTCCGTATCTTGAAGAAACAATAGTTGAAAGGCGACGGATCATTGAGAACTACTAAGAAGCCTAGCTGGCTTAAAATGCCTACCATGGGCAGCAGATCAGCCGGAGAAATCCGTAGAATACTCTCTGCCATGAACCTGAATACAGTCTGCAATGAGGCTAGATGCCCCAACAGAGGGCATTGTTACGAGAGAGGAACAGCAACTTTCCTTATCCTTGGCTCAGTCTGCACAAGAAACTGCGCTTACTGCGCCATAGAAAAAAACATAGCCTCCCCTCCTCCTACAGACTCGGATGAGCCCAGAAGAATTGCAGAAGCTTCTGCTGCGATGAATCTCAAGTATGTTGTCATTACATCTGTGACCCGGGACGATCTGCCAGACGGAGGCGCGGAACACTTTGCAGAAACTGTTACCAGAATAAGAGATAGAATAGAGAATGTAAGGGTTGAGGTTCTTACCCCGGACTTCAAAGGAAGTGAATCTTCCCTGAAAACAATTGCGAAATGCAGACCGGATGTGTTCAATCACAATCTTGAAACTGTAAGAAGACTTTTCCCTGAACTTCGTCCAATCGCATCTTATTCACAATCCCTGGCTGTTCTTAAGAAATTCTCACAACTGGCACCTGGCATTCCCACGAAAAGCGGGCTGATGGTTGGTCTGGGTGAGAATGCAGACGATATGAAAAAATCGCTGGAGGACCTTAGAAACAACGATGTTTCTCTGCTGACCATCGGTCAGTATCTGCAACCTACCTCCAGACACATGCCGGTTGTGCGATATGTTGAACCGGTAGAATTTGAGAACTGGGAAACAATGGCGTTGAAAATGGGTTTCACAGCAGTGGCAAGCGGTCCTCTGGTTAGAAGCTCTTTTCATGCGGAAATTCTTTCGGGGGCAAATGAACACTAG